>RFHZ01000397.1 GCA_003696125.1 Nitrospinota bacterium | reverse complement strand
GGCAGGATCCCGATATCCCTTACGCCCTGCTCGGTTTTGCTCCCAACTACCTGATGCCCGACCTGCCCGAGACCTCGGTCCGACATGCCGAAGCAGCCCGGCAGGCCGCACTGGCCGCCGGACTGCACAATGTACGTATCGGGAATCGACACCTGCTGGGACATGCGTACTGACAGCGGGTGTCAGACACGTGGATGAAGCGGTAGCGGGACCTGTGGCGCCTGGATTTCTTGGGGCTTGTAGGCTTAACTTGCGACGCCTGGCAGAGGATGGTCGCGGGATTACTCCCCTTTCCCTCGCTGCTCCCGTTCCTCTATCCCGGAGCGCCCAAAGCGTCTCTCCAGCTCGGCGAAAACCTCTTGCGGGCCCAGATGGTGCCAGGCCAGCACCAGGAGGCTGTGAAACCAGAGATCTGCCATCTCGTAGATCACCTCCTGTGCTTTCCCGTTCTTGGAGCCGATCACCACCTCGGTCGCCTCTTCTCCCAGCTTCTTCAGGAGACGATCCTGGCCCTGTTGAAAGAGGGTATAGACGTAAGACCGTTCTCCGCCACTCTGGCGCCTTTCCGCAATCACCCGGGCAATCGCTTCCAGGATGGAGGCGTCGCCAGACCTCTTTTCCTCCCCTTCCCCGTCCTTACGGAAGAGGGTACGGTAAAAACAGCTCCGTGCACCGGTGTGGCAGGCGACCCCCTGTTGTCTCACCTTGACCAGGAGTGTATCCGCATCACAGTCGTAAGCGATCTCCTCCACCTGCTGGATATGTCCCGAGGTCTCCCCTTTCTGCCACAGTGTCTTGCGCGAGCGGCTCCAGAAGTGGGTGAGACCGGTAGAGAGGGTCTTCTGGAGAGCCTCTCTGTTCATGTAGGCCACCATCAGCACCTCTCCACTCCGGCTATCCTGGATCACGGCCGGGATGAGTCCCTGGTCGTTAAACCGCAACTCTGCCAACTCTGCCCTCCCTTTCTCCATGTCCTGTTCCCTCTAGGCTACCTGCCGGACCACGATCCCACGGGCGGCGAGGAATTCCTTGGCCTGGCGAATCGTATACGTGCCGTAATGGAAGATGGAAGCAGCCAGGACGGCATTAGCCTTCCCCTGCGCCAACCCTTCGTACAGATGGTGCAGTGTACCTGCTCCGCCAGAGGCGATGACCGGAATCCCTACCAGCTCGGCGACCGCTCGTGTCAACTCCAGATCGTATCCCTGTTTGGTTCCATCCTGATCCATGCTGGTGAGCAGGATCTCCCCTGCTCCCAGTTGTTCCACCTCTCTGGCCCACTGGAGCGCGTCCACACCGGTAGCGTTTCGTCCCCCATGCGTGTACACCTCCCAGCGTCCGGTCCATACCCCTCCCTGCTCTACACGACGGGCATCGATGGCCACCACGATACACTGGCTGCCGAACCGGTTGGCCGCCTGGTTTACGAGCTGGGGATTACGAACCGCAGCGGTATTCAAGGAGACCTTGTCCGCTCCAGCCTGTAACAGGTGTCGGATATCCTCCAGCGTGCTCACCCCACCCCCCACGGTCAGGGGCATGAAGACCTGCTCGGCGGTGCGCTGGACCACGTCGTAGAAGATCTTCCGTTTTTCGTAGGAGGCGGTGATATCCAGGAAAACGAGCTCATCAGCCCCCTCGGCATCATAGCGCCGGGCAATGGCTACCGGGTCACCGGCATCCTGCAGTTGGAGAAACTTGACCCCTTTGACCACCCGGCCGTCCTTGACATCCAGGCATGGAATAATCCGTTTCGCCAGCATCTATCCTTCCTCCAATATCCGTTTGCCCTGCCTGAAATCGATGGTTCCCGCGTAGAGAGCTCGACCGACGATCACCCCCACTACCCCGCAGGTGTGGAGCGCTTTGACCCTCTGCAGGTCCTCCAGGGTGCTGATCCCCCCGGAGAGGATCACCGGCACCTCAAGCTGGGAGGCAAAGGCTTCGGTCATCTGCAGGTTCGGTCCCTGCAGCATGCCATCACGCTGGATATCGGTGATAATCAAGGCTGTCACCCCGCATTCGGCACAGAAGTGGGCCAGGGCCAGGGCATCGATCTCGCTCACCTCTCGCCATCCCTTGATGGCGACCCGTCCCTGGAAGATATCTAAGGCCACCGCTATCCGGCCAGGAAAGTGTTGACAGGCCTCGGCAACCAGGGAAGGGTTCTGCACGGCAACCGTTCCCAGCACCACCCGCTCCACACCCAGCTCTAACCAGTGCCTGATCGTCTCCAGGTCTCGTATCCCTCCTCCCAACTGCACCTGCAGGCGTGTCGCCTCGACGATCCGGGTGATCGCCTCCCGGTTCTGGGCGCTTCCGCTGACCGCTCCTTCCAGGTCTACCAGGTGGAGCCAGGTAGCCCCCTGTTCCTCCCAGTGTCGGGCCATGGCTACCGGGTCGTCGGAATAGACCGTCTCCTGCGAGAGGTCTCCCTGGCGGAGACGGACGCATTTACCTCCCTTGAGATCAATGGCCGGAATGAGGAGCATGGTAGACGAGCTTTCCAAAGTTTTGCAAGAGTTGTAATCCCGGTTTTTGACTCTTTTCCGGATGGAACTGCGTGGCATAGATGTGTCTGTAGTGAATACTGGAAGCAAAGGTTACCCCGTACGTGGTGGTGGTCGTGATCAGCCCGGGATCATCCGGGACCACGTAGTAGGAGTGGACAAAGTAGAAGTAGGTGCCGCTGGCAATTCCCTGGAAGAGGGGAGAGGCACGAATCACCTCGACCTGATTCCATCCCATGTGGGGAATCTTGAGGCGTTCCTTTCCATCCGCTGCGTAGTCAGGGAAGCGCACCACCCGTCCCGGTAAGATGTTGAGACCGGCATGCACCCCGAACTCCTCGCTTTCGGTAAAGAGGAGCTGGAATCCCAGGCAGATCCCTAAAAAAGGGGTTTGCGCTTCCAGAGCCGCTTTAAGGGGGGCGATGAGGTCGTACTTCTTCAGGTTGTACATGCAGTCGCGAAAGGCACCTACGCCTGGCAAAACCAATCCCTCTGCGGTCGAGATCTGCTGCGGGTCTCTGGTGACCTCGGCCTGGTATCCGACATGGGCAAAGGCCTTTTGAACGCTACGCAGATTTCCCATCCCGTAATCGATGATGGCGATAGCCATTAGAGCGCTCCTTTCGTGGACAGGACCCCTTGGATACGGGGATCTAAAGTCGACGCCTCGGCCAGAGCCCGGCCAAAGGCTTTAAACAGGGCTTCGATCATGTGATGCGTGTTGCTCCCGTACAGGAGGTGCAGGTGGAGGGTCACGCCGCTGTGCCGGATAAAGGCCTGAAAGAACTCCTCCACCAGCTCCGTATCAAACGTCCCCACCTTCCCTTGCGGAAGAGAGACGTTATAGACGAGAAAGGGACGGGAGCAGACATCGAGTACCACCCAGGCCAGGGCTTCTCCCATCGGCACCGCCGCCTCTCCAAAGCGTCGCATCCCCACCTTATCTCCCCAGGCCCGGGCAAAGGCCTCCCCCAGACAGATCCCCACATCCTCTACCGTATGGTGGGCATCGACGGCGATATCCCCCTGCGCCTTCACCTGCAAGGTGAAGAAGCCATGACGGGCAAAGAGGGTCAGCATGTGATCGAAAAAAGGCACCCCGGTATCGATCCGGGATTCCCCGGCTTCGTCCAGGGCCAGGGAAAGCTCTATCGTGGTCTCTGTTGTCGTCCGGCTCACCTGAGCGACACGTCTATTTCCCATATCCGGCTCCCCTGCTATCCAACTGCACCACCTGGTTCCTCTTACTCCTGGCTACAAAAGCGGTGAATCGCCTGGCAGAGGACCTCATTCTCTTCCGGCTGTCCCACGGTCACCCGCAACATCTCCTTGAGCATCGGATGATCAGGATAGCGTCGCACCAGTATCCCCTCTGCCATCAGATGCTCCCAGAGCGCCGCTCCCCCCCTGGCACACTGCAGCAGGAAGAAGTTGGCCTCTGAGGGGTACACGGTGAGATGGGGGATGGTCTGGAGTTTTCGATACAGGCGATCCCGCTCGGCCACAATCTGGGCAATCTGCGGTTCGATGAGCGGCCATTCCTCCAGGATGACCCGGGCAGCGACCTGGGAGAGGGCATTGACGTTGTACGGTGCCCGCACCTTGTTGATCTCCGCGACGAGGGCCGGGTGTCCGATCAGGATCCCCACACGCAGACCGGCCATCCCTATCTTGGAAAGGGTACGCAGGATCAGGAGATGGTCGTACTGGCCCAGGGAAGGGAGGAAGGTCTTCTGGGAAAAGGGGAAATAGGCCTCGTCGAGCACGACGATTCCGCTCGATTCCTGCAGGATCTGTTCGATCTTCTCCCGGGTAAAGCAGTTCCCGGTGGGATTGTTCGGATAGCTCAGAAAGATGACCCGTGGATGGAGGCGACGGATCGCTTCCAGGATCTCGGGAAAGGGGAGATCCCAGTCATCGGTCAACGGGATACCATAGGGACGCTCCCCCAAAGTCAGGGCTGCAATCCGATAGACCTCAAAGGTCGGTTCAGGAAACAGCACCACCCCTCCCTCTTCTCCAAAGGTGGTGGCGATGATCTGGATCAGCTCATCCGACCCATTCCCCAGTAAGAGGGCATTTTCCGCCACACCGATCCATTCTCCTATCACCTCTCTCAATGCCTTCGCTTCTGGATCAGGATAACGGTGAAACTCGGTCGTTTCCAGGGCAGCCAGGACCCTGCGTCGCACCGATTCTGGCAAAGGGTAGGGGCTTTCGTTCGCATTGAGCCGAATCCGCACCCCTTTTCGATCCACCGTATAGGCCTTCAGTTGCACGATCTCCGGACGTATCAGCGTTTTCCAGTCCATGGCTATTCCTTCCTTGGAAGCGCGTCCAGTCGAATCTCTACCGCTCTGGCATGCGCGTCATACCCCTCCATGCGAGCAAACCGACAGATCTGTTCCCCTACCTGCTGCAGGTGTGCAGGGGTGTACTCGATGAGGCTGGTCTTCTTGACAAAATCATCCACACTCAGCGGTGAGGCAAAACGGGCGGTACCGTTGGTGGGCAGGACATGATTGGGGCCGGCAAAGTAATCTCCTACCGTCTCCGGGGAATAGTGTCCCAAAAAGACGGCTCCCGCATGATGCACCTGTTCCAGGAGCGCCTCAGGATTGGCCACGGCCAGTTCGAGGTGCTCAGGAGCGATGGCATTGGCCAGGGCCACCGCCTCGTTTAAATCCCGGGTAATGATGATGGCCCCGAACCGCTCGAGGGATTGCCGGGCCATCGCCTGGCGCTGCAGGGTCGACAGTTGGCGCTCCAGCTCTGCCTGTACCGCCTCCCCTAACGCCCGGGAAGGGGTGAGCAGGGCCACGAACTCGTTTCCCGTATGCTCTGCCTGGGAGAGGAGATCGGCGGCCACAAATGCCGGTGTGGCGCTGTCATCGGC
>RFHZ01000396.1 GCA_003696125.1 Nitrospinota bacterium | reverse complement strand
GGGTAAGCGCCTCCTCGACTTTCTGCAACAGGGCCGTTGCTGAATACTCCTGAAATTTGAATCCATTCCCACGCCCGGTCTTCACCTTATAGTTTTGGATGGTATCATCCAGGCCACCGGTAGCATGGACAACAGGGATGGTCCCGTATTTCAGGGCGTAAATCTGGGTCAATCCACAGGGTTCAAAGCGCGAAGGCATAAGCAGCATATCGGCACCAGCCACAACCTTATGGGCGAGCGCATGGTTAAACTCGATGCGCACCCCTACCTGCGCAGGATAACGCTGACGTAAAGTCTGGAAGAGCTGCTGGTATCGCTCCTCTCCTGTGGCCAGGAGGACAAAGCTCACCCCCAGAGCAAGCAACCGGTCCATGGCCTCGGCCACGAGGTCACACCCCTTCTGCTCTACCAGCCGGGTAACCATCCCGATAACCGGTTTCTCCTCATCCTGGGGCAGGCCATACCAGGAGAGCAGGTCCTGTTTACAGAGCCGCTTTCCCTCCAGATGCTCCGGATCGTAGTGGGCCACGATATACCGGTCTGTGGCCGGATTCCACTCCTGGTAGTCCACCCCATTCAGGATGCCGTAAAGTACATGGCGTCGTGCCCGCAACACCCCATCCAGGCCGCATCCGAACGCCTCGGTCTGAATCTCCTCACGGTACTTTTTGCTCACCGTATTGATCACATCGGCAAAGACAATGCCAGCCTTCATCAGGCTGATCTTTCCATAGAACTCTATCCCCTCCGGAGAAAAGAGGCTCGGGGGAAGGCCGGTCAGGGGGAGATCAAAATACCAGAAGAGGCCCTGATAGGCCAGGTTGTGAATGGTGAAAACGGTCTTGATCCCCTGGAGTCGGGGGTCTTCCCGGTACAGGGTCTTGAGATAAACCGGGATGAGACCGGTCTGCCAGTCATTGGCATGGATCACCTCCGGGTGAAACACCTCCCTGCGTACCATCTCGGGGATGGCACGACAGAAGAAGATGAACCGCTCCGCATTATCCGGATAGTCTCCCTGGGGGGGACCATAGAGGAACTCCCGGTCATAGTACTTATCCTTTTGCACCAGGTAGAGGGGGACCCCTCCCTGCATCTCCGCCTGTAAGATTTGGCAGGACTCGTTCCGCTCACCCAGGGGAACCGGGAAAACGGAACCGACTGGCTGGACCGCTATTCCCTTCTCCTTGACCGCCCGGTAATAGGGCATGACCACCCGCACATCATGTCCCAGGGCCCGCAGGGTAGGAGGAAGAGCCCCGGCCACATCTCCCAGTCCGCCTGTTGTGGCCAGGGGGGCCACTTCCGGGGTGACATAAAGGATCTTCCGTGCTCGGGCTGTTCGTCTCGCCATACCTTCTCTCTACGTTGACACTGGCCTATGCGGCAATGGTGCTCTGATTTATACCTTGCGTCGGTCATCCACCAGACCCGCCTCTGCAGGGATGGTACCGGCCGGCAGGAGTTCGACTTGAGGGGTGACCCGGATGGCATTGCGGAGTTCCTCGACCAGTTTGGGAGTCAGGTTGGCCACATCGACAGGAGCGGTGTACTCGATGCGGATGGTCAATTCATCCTGGTGCCGGGGACGATCCACCACGATCTGAAAGCGTCCGAGTTCCGGGTAACGGGCGAGGACCGTCTGAATGGTACGGGGAATGATAAACATCCCCTTGATGCGGGGAATATCGCTGGAACGCCCCAGAATACGCTGGAGCCGGGGAGTGGTACGCCCACAGGGACAGGGTTCCAGGTTGAGCCCGGCGGTTAAATCTCCTGTACGGTAACGAATGATCGGCATCGCCTCCCGGACCACATCCGAGGTGACGATCTCTCCACTCGCCCCTGGTGGGACATGCTCCCCCGTCTCTGGATCGATGATTTCGACCAGAAAGTCCTCGTTCAGATGCATGCCCCCTCCTTCCTCGCATTCACTGGCGATGATCCCGATTTCAGCCGTTCCATACTGCTCACGGATGGCGATTCCACCAAAAGGATCTCCCAGGGAGGCTTTTTGCGCTTCTGAGCGAATCTCCCCCCCGATGATGCCGAGCCGCAGGGCGAGATCCCGGCGGGGATCGATCCCCTTCTGTTTCACCACCTCGCCCAGGGTGGCGAGAAAGGTGGTAAAGGCCTGCACTACGGTCACCTTGACCCGTTTCATCACCTCCACATGGAAATCGGACATCCCCACATTCCCCGGGATTACTGCCGCGCCGATCAGGCGATAGGCTTCATCGAAGAGGCTACCCGCCGGTACCCATCCGTAGGCAGCGGTTACATCAACAATATCCCCGGCTCGTACCCCGCAGACATAGGCCCCTTTGGCCCAAACCTCGGCAAACTTTCGGTACCCGGTGGCCGTAAAACCCCAGGTAAGCGGCCCAGGAGAGATGTAGAGACGCACCAAAGCCTTGGGATCAACCGCCAGCAGGGTGCCGAAAGGCGGGTGATCCTGTTGATCAGCGATCAGATCGGTCTTGCTGAGAAAAGGGATCTGGGTGAAGTAGTCCTCTGGTCCCTGAAAAGCCCGCGGGTCGACGCCCCGGGCCTGCCAGCGCTCTCGATAGAAGGGAGAGTGGGTGTAGGCATAACATAACTGCGCATGGAGCAGACGCCACTGATGTGCTTCCTGTTCGCTCCGAGACATGGTTTCGGTTCTGGCATTCCAGTATCTTCCTTCCGCTCCCATCGACTCTTCCCCCCTCATTCTGCCAGTCGCGTATACTGTCCCTGATAGAAGATTAAGGGACGCCCCTCTCTGACCACCCCTCCTGCTTCCACGGCTCCGACAAAGATGGTGTGATCGCCTCCCGGATACATCTCCACCACCCGGCAATCGAGGAAAGCCAGGCAATCCTTGAGCACGGGTGCCCCACTCTCGCCCAGGCAATAGGGGATATTGAGCAGACGACGGGTGGCACTTTCCTCTGATTGAGCCATGGCTCTTGAGAGATGCTCCTGATCTTCCCGCAGGAAATTGACGGCAAAGACCCTCCCCTCTTCCAGCAGGAGATGGGTTGAGCCCCGCCGTTCTACACAGACGAGGAGGAGTAGAGGATCAAGGGAGAGGGAAGTGATCGCATTGGCGGTCATTCCCCGCAACTCGTCTCCTCGTCGTGTGGTCACCACCGAAACTCCGGTCGCGAAGTAGCCCATGAGGTGTCGAAATTCTGTCTGTGTCATCACCATGTGGTGTGTCCTTCCCTTCGACAATGACTCTATAGAGCCTTCTCAGGCTCCTTTCAGCCCTGTTCCCCCCGCTTCTTCAGCCGTCTTCCTGTTGGAGAATGAGATTTTCGTAAGGATCAACCCGGCAGACAAAGCCGGGAGGAACCAGGGTCGTGGCACTGAATTCGGTAATCAAAGCCGGTCCAGACAGGCGGTTTCCCGGTCGCAACTCCCCTCGATCATAGATCTTCGAGCGATGGAGAGTACCGGCAAAGAGCATCTCCCCTTCTCCGATAAGGGCATGATCGCTCTCCGGTCCGTCTAAAGCCTTCTTCGCCTTTATCGGTTTGTCTACCTCTCCTACCACCTGCACCCGGAGTGTCACCACCTCTACGGGCCGTCCCCGATTGGCATAACCGTAGCGCTGATCGTGGAGGCGATGGAAGTCTTCGATGAAGTTCAGGCTCCAGGGCACGGTCAACTCGTACGACTGTCCCCGGTAGCGGAGATCCAGGAAACGATAGATCCGGATGGCCTCTCGGTCTATCCCCTCGGCCAGCATCTCGCTCAGGCCTCGCTCCTCCAGGGGAGCAAAATAGGTATTCAGCGAGTCAGTCGAGCACTCCGCAGCGGGGAGGAGAACCGTCTGGGAGTAGTCTTTGATCAGATCGGCCAGCAGCATCCCATAAGCGGAAAGAAGGCCTGGATAGGGGGGAATAAGGACTCTGGGGATGGAGAGTTGCTGGGCCAGCTGGCAGGCGTGGAGCCCTCCTGCTCCCCCGAAGGAGACCAGGGTAAACTCACGGGGATCGTATCCCCTTTCTACAGAGATGACCCGGATCGCCCGCTCCATGGTCGCATTGGCCACAGCGATAATCCCCTCTGCTATCCTGGCCGGGGGATAGCCGGCCTGTTGTGCCAGTTCCGCCATAGCCTGCCGGGTGCGGTCCACAAAGAGGGGCATCCTTCCCCCCAGAAACGATTCCTCACGCAGTCGTCCCAGGTAGAGGTTGGCATCGGTAACGGTTACCGCATTCCCTTTTCCGTAACAGACCGGTCCAGGATCTGCCCCAGCACTCTGGGGGCCGACCCGGAGTGCTCCCCCGGCGTCGAGCACGGCGATCGACCCTCCCCCGGCACCCACGGTATGGAT
>RFHZ01000395.1 GCA_003696125.1 Nitrospinota bacterium | reverse complement strand
GTGGTGGAGAGGTACGTGCAAGAAGAGAGATAGGGGAACAGGCCTAAGCAATATGAAACGGTTTCAGGTCCTGTCGATACGGGTAGTGCTCAATCACCGCCTCGTTCAACTCTATCCCCAGGCCAGGTTGAGAGGAGAGCTCAAAGCACCCCTTTTGGGGACGGAGCGGTTCGGCAAGTAAGGGTGTTTCCAACGCTGTTGCCGGGAACTCTACCAGGAGACAGCCCGGGGTGGAAGCGACGAGATGCAAGGTTGCGGCCAGACCTGCCCCGTAGTAGAAGGAATGGGGAGCCACCGGGATATTCCAACTGGCGGCGAGATGGCAGATCTTCTTGGTCTCCAGCAGTCCCCCAACCTTGGTCAGGCTCGGCTGCAAAACATCTGCCCCCTGCTGGGTGATGATCTCCCGAAAACCGTAATGGGTCGATTCGTTCTCCCCGGTAGCGATGGGGACATCTACGGCGGCAGCCACAGCAGCCAGGCCGCGATAATCCTCAGGTGGCCAGACCGGTTCTTCCAGCCAGTAGAGATTATATTCGGCGAATTCACGCGCCTTGCGTATCGCCTCTTGCGGGTCCCAGGCGCAGTTGATATCGACCATCAGGTCGATCTCATCCCCCACCGCCTTGCGTACCGCCTGTACCGAGGCGACATCGGTCTGATGGAGCTTGAGGGCGGTAAAGCCCTGCTCCACGTATTTCTGAGCCATCTCGACCACCTCTTCTGGTCGTTCATAGCGGAGCAGGCTGGCATAGGCCCTGAGCCGGGTTTTGACGCTTCCTCCCAGCAGGGCAGAAACGGGGAGCCCATGCAGCTTCCCGACCAGATCCCAGAGGGCGATCTCCACCCCACTGATGGCAAATACGGCCAGGCCACGTCTTCCGTAGATAAACGTTCCTCGATACATCTTCTCTAGCAGGGCTTCGATCTGGGTCGGATCTGCTCCCAGCAGGTACGGTTTGAGTCCCTCTTCGATGACATTACAGACGGCAAGAGGCGTTCCAAGCGCGAACGCTTCCCCGAGCCCGACTACTCCTTCATCGCTGACCACCTTGACCACGATCTGTTTGGCCGCTCCTGCGCTCCAGGGGGATGATGGGGTCTCTTTCTGTAGTGGAATGGCCAGTGGAATGGCCTGGACATCGACGATTTTCATGGTCTCTCCTTTCTGAGCTGGCGACGTTCACCTGCAGAGACGTTACCTTTACCTGACTCTGCTACCGTATGATTCCGTTCTTACAGCATAGAGACTCCACCTCCTGCCAGAATAGAACCTCGCTGGAGTTTACCTGCCAGTGTGAGTCCCTGCCCGATCTGCCTACAGCAACCGGCCGTAAGAGAAAACCAGCCGGATCCCGAGTTCCTGGAGTCGTGTCCGCACCTCTGGTCGTGCCCGATAACAGAAGCACACCGGGAAGATCTCTCCGGTCAGGTGCTGTCGGGCCCGGCTAACCAATCGGGCAAATCGCTCCACCTCTTTGAGCGTGAGGTTGTGTTTCGCCTCTCCGATAATCCAAAGGGAGCGGCCTGGCTGAGCCGGATCGGTCGCCTGTCCAAAGACGTTCAGCTCTACCAGT
Organism: Nitrospinota bacterium; assembly: GCA_003696125.1. Classification (GTDB taxonomy): domain Bacteria; phylum Tectomicrobia; class Entotheonellia; order J063; family J063; genus J063. The sequence continues at coordinate 447 of RFHZ01000395.1, read as the reverse complement.
TCCCCATCCCATTCCTGGAAGACCCGTTCGAGCGGTCCGACCTCCCACCCGAATTCTCGTTTGAGGACATCATAGAGGACGATGTACGCTATGTCCTCTATATCTCCCCCTACCGTTTCGCTGAGGCCACCCACCTGCCGCGTCAACTGTTGCAGGGTGCGTTCCATCCGCATTTGTCCCTCGGCCAGCCGGGCAACCGTGGCCTGCAGCTCGCGTTGTCCCTCGGCCAGCCGGGCAACCGCTTCCTCTAGCCGGCCTACCCGCTCCTCGGTCCGCGCCTGGGCCTCGGCCAGGCGGGTAAGAGCCTCCTCAAGGCGTAGAAAGCGTCTATCATACTCCATGGAGCGTCTTCCCTCTCCATCAACAAGGCATGCCGTCCTTGCGAATTCTCTTCTGCTTCTTACCCTCCTCTCCTCCTCCCGGCAAGCCCAGCACAGTATATATTGC
>RFHZ01000394.1 GCA_003696125.1 Nitrospinota bacterium | reverse complement strand
GGGTGGCCATTGCCCGCGCCCTGTCGGTACGCCCCCGTCTTATCGTCGCCGATGAAGCGGTCTCGGCCCTCGATGTCTCTGGACAGGCCCAGATCCTGAACCTCTTTATCGACCTGCGCGAGCGACTCGGTCTCAGCTATCTCTTCGTCTCCCACAACCTGAGCGTCATCAAGTACATCAGCCATCGTGTGGCCGTGATGTACCTGGGGAAGATCGTCGAGCTCAGCCCCTCCCGTATCCTCTTTACCCATCCCCTTCACCCCTATACCCAGGCCCTCCTCTCCGCCATCCCCCAGATCGGCGATGGGCAGAGCTCTATCTTTGACAATCCGGCCATCCTGCTGGAAGGGGAACTCCCCAACCCGATCGATCTCCCTCCCGGCTGCCGCTTCTATAACCGCTGTCCGGCCCGCATGGACATCTGCCGTCAGGTCGATCCCCCTCTGGAGGCGGCAGATACCAACCATCTCGTGGCCTGTCATCTCTACACCTCTCCCCCTCCAGCGCCGGATCAAAAATAGTTATACCCGACAAAGAGGGTATAGATGAGGAGAAAAACCACCCCCTGCCAGCGCAGGAGCTCCCCCCTTCTCAGCATGAAGAAGACCAGGAGGAAGGAGACGGCCAGCATCACCGGGATATGAACGAATAGGAGGGCATCGTCTACCGGGAGGGGACGAACCAGGGAAGAAACGCCGATGATCCACATCACATTGAAGATGTTGCTGCCGATGATGTTCCCTACCGAGATATCCGTATGCTTCTTGACCAGTCCACCGACGGTCACGGCCAGCTCCGGGACCGAGGTACCAAAGGCCATGATGGTGGCACCGATGATACTCTCCGCTACCCCCAGAATGCGGGCAATCGTTACCGCCCCATCCACCACCAGGCGGGACCCCAAAAAGACCACCCCTCCTCCCACCACCAGCATGACAAAGGCGGTACGGATGCTGCGAATCCTCCCCGTAACCTCCTCCACCTCGACCCAGGAGGCCAGCTCTTTCTGCTGTTGCCGGTAAAGGAAGAAGAGATAAGAAGCAAAACCGAGCAGGAGCAGGGTTCCCTCCAGGCGGGAGATATCTCCCCAGGCGAGAAAGGCGAAGAAGGAGAGGGCGATAAGCATTATGAAACCGTCTCGTACGGCCATGGTCCGATTCACGGCAATGCCCGGGACCGCCGCCACTCCCAGTCCCAGCACCAGGGCCACATTGGTGATGTTACTCCCCACAATATCCCCTACTGCCAGCAGCCCCTTCCCCAGGTAGGAAGCATAGGTATCAGAGGCCAGTTCCGGCAGAGAGGTCCCCATGGAGACCAGGGTGATGCCGATGATCGCTTCGGAAACACGGTAGTATCGCGCAATATAGGCCGCCCCTTCGATAAAGGCATCGCTCCCCTTGATGAGCAGGGCAAGACCCACGACGAAAAGCAGAGTACTGATCAGAGCGTTTCCCTCCATGGTTTCCAGGCTACCTTACCGGTAGAAACGATGATGAAAAAAACAGGTCACTGCTACGGTTCCAGGGAGCTAAGGTCCTCAGGTAGGGTACAGGAGGGAAAGGGAAAATGCAAACACTTTTTCGGGTATTCTCGCTTCGGCCTTCCCCTCTGGCTGGCGATCGGCCTTGTGAGCCCAGTGCCGACCTGCCTGCTCACGGAGATGGAGGGAAGAAGAGCTCCTTTCTTAGACATCTACCGTGGTCTGGGGAACCTCTTCGGCCATACGTCTCTGCGTGCGGGCCCGCTTGAGGAGGGCCTGGAAGACCGGGGTTAAGAAGAGCAGGATGGCGATGATCATGAAGGCCAGGGAAATAGGCCGGGTGAAGAAGATGGCGAGCGATCCCTGGGACATCACCAGGCTCTGTCGCAACGCCGTCTCGGTCATATCCCCTAACACCAGGGCCAGGATGAGGGGGGCTATCGGGTAGTGGAGCTTCTTAAACATGTACCCGGCCAGCCCGAAGATCAATACCCACCAGATATCGATATAGGCCTGATCGGCGGCAAATCCTCCGGAGACACTCAGGGCCACGACCAGGGGAGCCATGACGGTAAAGGGGATGCGGAGGATGGCGACAAAGACGGGAATGGCCAGTGTATTCAGCAATACGGCCACGATGTTACTGGTATAGAGGCTGGCAATCAGGCCCCAGGCAAAGTCTCGGTGTTCGATGAAGAGGAGAGGACCGGGACGCAGTCCCCACACGATCAGGGCACCCAGGATAACCGCCGTGGTAGGTGAACCGGGGATACCCATGGTCAGCATGGGGAGGAAAGCACCGGTGCTGGCCGCGTTGTTGGCCGTCTCCGGGGCCACCACCCCTTCCAGGCACCCCTCACCCAGTTTATCCCGATCCCTGCCGAAGCGCTTGGTCAGGCCATAACTCATGAAGGCCGCCGGGGTAGCACCTGCAGCCGGGACCAGCCCGATGAAGTACCCGAACAAGGCGGATCGAATAAACGTGTTCCAGTAGCGGACAATCTCCTTAAAGGTCTCCACATAGTGATGCCACCGGATACGGGTCTTGGTGATCTCAAAATGAATATTCTCCTCCACCGTGGCCAGGATCTCCCCGATACCGTAAACCCCGATGGTGACGACCAGGAAGCTGATACCGTGGTAGAAGCCGGCATAGCCTCCATAGATGAGACGCGGCATGCCACCGATGATATCGATCCCGATGGCACTGGCGATGAGTCCCAGGCAGACCGAGACCAGGGATTTGAAGGGGTCCCGACCACCCAGGCCGACAAAGGTGGCAAAGGCGAGCATCATGATGGCAAAGTTTTCCGGTGGGCCGAACTTGAGGGCAAAGTTAGCCAGGGGGAGGGCCAGCGTGGTTATGAGGACGATACCGACCGTCCCTCCCACAAAAGAGCTGGCTGCTGCCGTAATGAGTGCCTGCGCTCCTCTCCCCTTGAGGGCTAAGGGACGTCCATCAAAGGTGGTGGCCACGGCAATCGAATCACCGGGAATACCCAGGAGGATGGAGGAGATAGCCCCTCCATAACAGGCGCCGTAGTAGATACCGGCAACGAAGATGATGGCTGCATTGGCCGGGACGAGGAAGGTCACCGGGAGGAGGATGGCCACACCGTTAGAGGGACCGAGTCCAGGTACCGCACCGATGATCGTTCCCAACACCACACCGATCGCGGCAATGCTCAAGTTAAAGGGTGTTAATGCAACCTGAAATCCGAAGAGCAGATCCTGAAGGACACTCCCCATACTATCCATGCTCGTATCTCCCTCCCTTCCCCCTTCTCCCACAGGTGGGAATCGGACCGCCCCCCTGCCCTATATAGGGGAGCCTTGCTCACTGCCTCTAGTAGAAGAAAAACTCCAGCATCCCTTTGGGTAAGGGTACCAGCAGGAACACATCGAAAAAGAGGTACAGCCCCAAAGGGACGAGAATAGCCACCAGGATGGTGGTACTCCACTTATGCCGGCCTAACCCCTTCAGGTAAATGAGAAAAAGGGCAAACATGGCCCCATAGAAACCCAGGATCGAGATCGAAGCGACGGCAGCCGAGAATAAGAGGGCCACCTTGATCACCGTTCTCGCCCCTTCTCTACTGACAAAAAAGGGGCCCTGCATCTGGTGGCCGAACAGGGCTCGCAGGATGATGATGATACAGAGTAAGGCCATCAAGGCCGCTATCCAGAAGGGAAAGGCCCCTCCTCCCGGACCGGCCCCAGGAACCCACCCTATCCTGAGTTTCGCCGCCTCAAACATGGTGATGATGGCTACTGCCAGCAAAAGCAGAGCAAAGAGAATATCACCTTTGCGCATAGACCACCACTCTTCCTGCTGATGATGTCCAGTACCTGTTCCTGACCACTTCCCCACTTTGATACCTCCTGTGGTCAGGCATTAGCAAGCCAAGAGGTTACGTGCCCGGTGGAAAAAAGAGGCGCGCCTCTCCGGTCCAACTCCCTGAGACCAGTTTTTTGACCGGCTTCACGCGCCTCACACCAGGATCTATTACTCACCGAAGATCCGCTTGGTTCCCAGCTCCTCTATCAACTTCTTATGCAGGGTGGTCTGTTCTTCAAAGAACTTATTCAACTCGTCACCGGTAAGCCAGGCCGCTTCCAGCCCTTCCGACTTGGTGTACTTCTGCCATTCCTCAGAATCGAAGAACTTCTTTACCAGGTCTACATAGTACTGCTTCGCCTCTGCCGGAATACCACCTGCCGCAATGATACTCCGCTGCATGTAGTAGACCAGTCCCGGATGCCCCAATTCGGCAAAGGTAGGTACATCAGGGAAGGTGGGGAGCCGTTCGGGCAGGAACTGGGCCAGAGGGCGGGATTTCCCGGCGCGCCAGTAATCGATCTGCTCGGAGGGGTTGTTCACCGTGGAATCGACCTGCTTGCCGATAAGGGCGGCCGCCACCTTTCCTCCCCCTTTGAAGGGGACATAGGTAAACTGCACCCCAAATTCCTTCTCCAACATGGCGGTAACGATGGAATCCTCCTGGCCTCTTCCCGTTCCTCCCATGATGCACTTTCCGGGTCCCTTCTTCTTGCAGGCATCGATATATTCCTGCGCCGTCTTATAAGGGGTATCGGCATGGACCCACAGGAGGAAGGTGTCCATGGCCAGCCGGCCTATGGGGGTCAGGTCACGCCAGGTGACGGGCAGCTTGGCCCGGATCGGCGTGGTGAAGAAGCTGTTCAGGGTCACCATCAGGACATGGGGATCTCCCTTCTTGGACATCATATAGGTGAGCGCTTCTGCTCCGGCCCCTCCTCCTTTGTTGACCACAATGATAGGGCGGGGACTCCAGTTATGCTGTTGGATGACACTCTGCATCAGCCGGGCAATACGATCTGCCCCACCTCCTCTTCCCGCCATTACCACCAGCTCTATCGGCTTGCGGGGTTGCCATGCCGCGAAGACATCGCTTCCCCCCCAAACCAGCAACAGCATGAGACACAGGATCACGGTTCCTATTCCGAACTTCCAACCTGGAAATCTTCCCTCTCTCCTCATAACCGTCCCTCCCTTCTGTTTCCATTGTGGAACCCAGCAGCCCTTTCTCCCCTCCAAAACCTGGAAGGGAGAAAGGGCAACCCAACCACTCCCCTTCGTCCTTGCCGGACAACCGGGGTGGTACGAGAACAGGAACCTACGCCTCTTCGAGCTCCTTGGCAAAGGGAATGACACCCGGGATGAGCCACCGCTCCCACATCTCATCCACCTTGCTCTGGAAGAAATCGATATCGTCATCGGTAAAGTGAGCAAAGCGCCCCTGCTTCAGCAAGTACTCCCGCACCGGCTTCCGCTTCCGCTTCCCCTCTGCAATCATCTTGGTGATCCCGTTCAGGCGAAGCTTCCCATCCTCAATCTCGTACTGGGGCCAGACACCGGTTTCGATGGCCAGCTTCCCCAGTTCATGCGACAGGATGGGATCGTAATCCCACCCCTTGGGACAGGGATCGAGGGTGTGAATAAAGGCCGGCCCCTCGATCGTGAGTCCCTTACGGATCTTGTTCATCATATCCACGGCAAAGGAAGCACACCCGGTGGCCACGTAGCGGCAATCCGGGTGTCCTGCCGCCATCATCCCCGCCACATTCTTCTTCCAGCGATCATGCAGAATCCGTTTCGCCTTGCCTGGAGGGCTAAACGTGGTATTCACCCCCCATGGGGACAGTCCGGAGACCTGGATGTCGGTGTTGGCGTAGGATTCATTATCGTAAAGGAGAACCAGGAAGTTGTAGTGTTTATGGGTGAGCGCCCCTGAGATGGCCGATAACCCCATGTCTGCTCCCCCGCCATCCCCACAGAAGGCGATGACGTTGAGCGGTTCCTCCTTGATCTTCCCTTTGCGCATCAGCGCCTTTAACCCTGCCGCCGTGCCCAGAGCCGCAGAGCCGGACGAACCGAGCTGGGTGTGCATCCAGGGGACCACCCAGGGCGTGGTATAGTAGGTGGTGTTGGCCACGTACATGCAGCCGGTACTCCCCAGGACAATGGTGCGTGGTCCGGCTGCCTTGATCATCAACTTGAGTACCAGGGCCGATTCACACCCCTGGCAGGTCCGGTGGCCGGAGGTGAAATACTCCTCCACCGGCATGTCTCTTACCCCTTTTATTCTTGCCAACGGAACGGTTGTTGTGCTCATCGCTTACCCCCTTAAACCTATCCAGTAGTTATCCTGTTCCACTCGACCCGTTTCGGCTGCCTTCTGGGTAATGCCTGCCATTTCGATCACGTTCTCGATGGTCACCTCTCTTCCACCGAGGCCACAGATAAAGCCGATCACATGCGGACGCTGCTGGAGCGGATAGAGTGCGGCACGCAGCTCGTTGAAGACCACTCCTCCCCAGGAAGGGGAGCCAAAGGAGTAATCCCGGTCGATCACTCCCACCGCCTTGAAGCGGGAGAGGCAGGCCTGGAGCTCTTCGGTGGGGAAGGGGCGGAACCAGCGGAGCCGGACAAAGCCGACCTTCTTCCCCTGTTCCCGCAGCTTGCGGATGGCCACCTTGACCGGCATGGCCAGGGTTCCCATGCCGACCAGGACGATCTCCGCATCCTCGGTCATGTATTCTTCAAAGAAGGGCGATTCGGGATCGCCGCGTCCAAAGATCTCTTTAAACTCTTTGTACACCTCCTTGATCACACCCTTGGCCCGCTTCATCGCCTCATCGTTATGCTTGCGGATCTCCATGAGCCAGTCTTCGTTCACCTGGGGGGCGATGGTGATCGGGTTATCCGGGTGCAGGGTCTTATCTCCGCGGTTATAGGGCGGGAGGAACTGCTTGACCTGCTCCTCGGTGGGAACCTTGACCAGGTGCTGGGAGTGGGTCAAGAAGGCCCCATCTGCTCCCAGGGCGCATGGCAGCAACACGCGGGGATCCTCGCTTACCCGCCAGGCGATCAGGGCGGTGTCCATCGCCTCCTGCGCCGTATCTACCCAGACCAGCATCCAGCCCAGATCGCGGACCGCCAAGGCATCGCTGTGCCCCACTCCAAAGGCTCCCGGATCATCGAGAGCCCGGTTTCCGACCATGGCCACCACCGGCAACCGGAGACCGGCCGTGACCGTAATCGCTTCAAAGGCGTAAAACCAGCCGACACCGCTCGATCCGACGAAGACCCGTGCCCCTACGGCCGAGGCGTGTTTGACGATCTCAAACTGGGAATGCTCGCTTTCCGCCACGATATACTCGGCATCCAGCTCCCCGTTGGCGATCAGCTTGGAGACCGCCTGCATGACGGTGTCATAGGGGCGAATCGGGTAAGCGGTGATGACGTCTACATCGGCGAGGCGACATGCCTGGGCAATCGCCTCACAACCGCTTAGCAGTGCTTCTTGCTCTTCCCTGCCCAGGGTTTCGGCCCGGGGGACTACTGTTTCAGCCATTTTTACGCCTCCTTTCGCATCGCTGCCAATTCTTCTTCATACTGTCCACGATATTGGAATCCGTGGGAACGCCGTTCGGACTTGGCCAGGCTAATCTTCTCCGCCACCCAGGTCCGGTAGCCCTCCTTGTCACGCTGCCACATCTCGTACTGGCTCTCATTGCTGTCAAAGGCCGCCTCATTGACCATGACGATACAGTCCGGTACGGGGCAGACCGCCTCACACACGCCGCAGCCGCAGCAGGCCTCCATGTTGGCATCGTAGAACCCGTCTGGGGTCACATCGAAGCAGGTATCGGGACACTGCAGCCAGCAGAGGGTGCACTTGGTGCACTTCTCAAAATCGATCACCGGTCGCATGGTGCGGGTGGTAAACTTCTTGAAGTACGGGTTGCGGCCCGGCTGGTACCCTCCTTCTCCTCCATGAAAACCACCCCCCTGGGGGATACCGCGCACGATGATCCCCTCTTCCATCTCCTGCCATTTGGGGAGCTCGAAGCGGTACGGCTCTTCCGGGTTCCCTTCGCCCGGCTCTACCCGGCGTATCTGGACCCGTTCGTAAGATGTCCGCGCCGAGGTCACCTTGAGCTCGTCCTTCCACTGCTCCCGGATCATCTTTTCCATGGCCTCAAGGCTGACCAGTTGCGGGCAGACCTTGACCAGCGCGCCCAGCACCCGGACATCGGTATGATCGTCCTTGAAGACCCAGAGACCGGAGAAGCTGGCCGCCCCTTTGACCAGGGCGATGTTGTACGGTACCTCCTTGCGGTGGATGTGCTTGAGCAGTTCCTCAGGAGAGAGGAGGGAGGTGATGAGGAGGGTTCCATCTTTCTTGGTGAGTTTATTGATCGGCTGCAGGCCGTACCAGGCCCACGACTCTACCCCCTTGCAGAGGGAGTCATCCAGCGCGATGGTGACATCGACTTCGGTCGGTTCATAAAGCGCCATACTCGCCTGCAGCTCTTCGTCCGTGTCTGCCACAATGGCAAACTGTTTGGCCGGAATCCCGTTGCGCTCTGGAGAGTCCCCATACCGGCCAAAGGCGATACCCACTTTGTTCTCTTTCCGCGCAGCAAAGACAATTCCCCGACAGATGTTTCTGGCCAGCGTTCTTTGAAAGATCCCACGATAAACCAACTCCACCGACACGGTACTCATAGTGAAAACCTCCTCTCGTGTGAACACGATATACGGGGAGACACCCGCTGTCTCCCCCTTTTCCTCCGTCAATTAGGCATCCCCATATCCTTCTCCAGGCTGAACACATTCCTTTCCACTTCGGCGATATGCTTTTGCATCGCCTCTCGTGCCCGTTCTGGATCGTGCCGTTCCACCGCCTCCAGGATCTCTCGATGCGAAGCCAGGGATCGCTGGGCCCGGCCAGGGGTTTGCAGCGAGAATCTGCGGCTCTGGCTTAAGATATCGACCACTGCGGAGATGAGTTTCAGCAGGGCCCTGTTCTGGGTGGCCCGGCAGAGGGTGAGGTGAAAATCGGTATCCTCCTCTACGGTCACTCCTCCCTGGAGCGTCTTCTGGGTCTGTCTTTGTATGATCTCCTGTAAGCGACAGATATCTTCTGGGCTGGCGCGCTCTGCAGCCAGCGCGGCGATATGCGGTTCCAGGAGGCGCCGCATCTCGAAGATGTCGATCAGATCGCTCCTATCCTCCAGGAGGAGGGAGATGAGTTCTTGCACGATCGACTCCAGGTTGCGGACGGCGATAAAGGTTCCGCTTCCCGGCCGGCTCAACACCACCCCCTGGGTTTCCATGGCCCGGATGGCTTCCCGGACCGAGGTACGGCTTACCTGGAAGGTCTCGGCGAGTTCTCGCTCGGAGGGGAGTTGATCGCCCGGCTTGAGTTTTCCTTCCCGGATCAGGGCCAGGATCTGGGCCACCACTTCTTCGTAGATACGGGTCTTCTTGATCGCCTTGAGCATCATCTTCTTCTTGGGAGAATGGGTCTTTCTCCCCTCTTCCTCTTCTCTTTCGGTCATCGCTCTGAGCAGCACCATCTGCCTACCTGTCCACCCGTCTACCCGTCTACTGGTATGACCACTATAACACAAAAAAAAGCAGAGTCAAGAAAAAAATTATCCCCTGCGCAATGCCTCCCCCTCAAAGGCCTCGATCAAGGCCCGGATGCGCGCCGGAAGCGGCGTCGCTCTCTCTGTGCTCCGGTCGGTATTGACCAGGACCGTTTCCCCTTCCGCCACCATGGTGGCGGAAGATTCGTGGTAGAGGAGGGAGCGCAAAGCGAAACTGGAGCGCTTGATCCTGGTAACGCGGGTATAGATGGTTAACCGATCATAAAACCGTACCGGGGCATGGTAACGGCACCAGACCTCCACCACCACCGTATCCTGCTCGATGCGGCGGATCTCCTCCTCCTCTAGCCCGATGGCCTCCCAATAGGCCAGCCGTCCCCGATCAAAGAAACGGAAATAGTTCGGGTAGTACGCCACCCCCTGCGCATCGGTGTCTGCAAACTCGACCTGAAAGGTGGTACAGGCGCGAAATGCCTGGCGCGGATCGCTCAAAACGTGCCTTCCCCCCTAGGG
>RFHZ01000035.1 GCA_003696125.1 Nitrospinota bacterium | reverse complement strand
TGGCCGGGAAAATCCCCCTGGAAACGAACAGCCAGGTGGGGATAGCAAAAGGTGGGAGGTTCTAAGGCATCTGGAGCGGGTTGTATGGTTGCTGCCGCTTTCTGGAAAAGCGTGGTCTTGGGGGTATCGGCGTAGTAGGGATCGCTGGCATGCGGGTAGGGCGAGGCTTCCAGCATCTCCAGCACCTTCGCATAATAGGGATCGAGCACCTCCCGGGTTATTCCCCCGGGCCAGCCCTGAAAGAACTCGGCCGGCATCGGCATCAGCACATTGGCATAGATGAGGGAACCACCCCCCAGTCCACTGGCGGAGACGGAGATGACATCACTCTCCGGATAGTCACGCAGCTCCAGCAAGCCGAATTTTCCATCCTGAGGATCCCAGAAGACCTGGTTACGGACCTCATCCATGCGTCGCGGGAACTGGTACATGCCGTACTCGCGTCCCCGCTCCAGCAGGCAGACCCGGTACCCCCGCTCTGCCAGCCGGCAGGTCATCACCGATCCGCCAAATCCAGAACCGATGACGATGACATCAAACTCGTTCGCCTGCATTTTCTAAGCCTTATCGGATCAGCAGCACCGGGCAATCGAGCTCCTCCAGCAGTTTCTGCACCCCTTCTCCCTGCAGCAAAGGACTGTGACTGCTCAGAACCAGGAGACCTCCTCCTTCTCCCCGGACAGCGGAGATTAAACCGGGAAGATCGAGGTGAGGCAGGGAATGGTAGCGGACTGATACCCCTTTCCCCTCCAGCCACTCCTCCACCTCGGCCTGGTAGTGTCGGGCCAGGTCCGGGCCATCTGCGGGGAGGAGGACAACCAGCCGGCTGCCCAGGATGGAAACGAGGGAAGCAGCTAGCGAGAGCACCGCTTTTGTCCCTGGGGAGCCATCGTAGATGAGGAGGACCGGTTGCCCGACACAGCGACCCTGGGAGAGTATTAAGACCGGACGCGAGGCCCTGGTCGCCACCGTGCGGGCGGTAGAGCCGAGACGCACCTGCTTGGTCAGGGGTCGGCTTATCCGTCCCAGTGCCAGCAGGTCTACCTCTGTGGAAGCGGCCAGGACAGCAGAGGCGACATCACCACGCACGATGCGGAAGGACCAGCGGACCTGGGCCTGTTGAGCCATCGACTCCAGCATACGCTGCACCCTTTCCGCCTGGACTTTGAGGGCTCGCGCCATGCTCGGGCTATCCAGTGGTCGCTTCTCTGTTGCCAGTGCGCTTACCCGGGCAAAGGGGAGTTCGGCCAGACGCAAGAGATTCATGTCTTCGACAAAGAGTCCCAACAGCTCCGCCTCCAACTTCTGAGCCAGATCTATGGCCGCCTCCAGTACATGACGACTCGGCAGCGAAGCGTCTAGAGCGACAAGAATCCGTCGAATGCTGAATACCGTCTCTTGCCCCTTCATCCTT
>RFHZ01000393.1 GCA_003696125.1 Nitrospinota bacterium | reverse complement strand
TCGTCTCTGAGGCCTGCCATCCCCAGACCATCGGGGTGGTGCAGACCCGGGCTGCTCCCCTGGGGATCGAGGTCGTGGTGGGGGATCATCAAGAGTTTACCTTCAGTGATAAGGTGTTTGGGGCTTTACTCCAGTATCCGGCCACCGACGGGGCGGTGTACGATTACCGGGAGTTCTGTGCCCGGGCGCATGAAAATGGGGCGCTGGTCGCGGTGGCAGCCGACCTGCTGAGCCTGGCCCTGCTGGTGCCCCCCGGGGAATTTGGTGCCGATGTGGCGGTGGGGAGTACCCAGCGTTTCGGCGTCCCCATGGGGTACGGGGGTCCGCATGCCGCCTATTTTGCCACCCGCGAGGCGTACAAGCGGCAGATGCCGGGACGCATCATCGGGGTGTCCATCGATTCCCGGGGAAAACCGGCCTACCGGATGGCGCTGCAGACCCGGGAACAGCATATCCGCCGGGAACGGGCCACTTCCAATATCTGCACGGCCCAGGTCCTCCTGGCCATCATCGCCAGCATGTACGCCGTGTACCACGGTCCGGACGGGATCAAGAAGATCGCGGAGCGGGTGCACAACATGACTAAAATCCTGGCACGTGGCCTGCAAAGGCTCGGGTACAGGCTGCTGCACCAGGACTTCTTCGATACCCTGCACATCGATCCAGCTCCCCATTCTGCCGAAGCGATCCTGAAAGCGGCGGAAGCCCGCCAGATCAACCTGCGTCCTTATGCAGACGGCACCATTGGGGTTGCCCTGGATGAGGCCACCACCCCGGCCGAGCTGCAAACCCTTCTAGAGGTCTTTGCCCTGGATCGCTCTTTAGATTTCTCGGTCGAGACGCTCGCCGCTGCCGGGGAGCCCGGATACCAGGGGTCGATGCCGCGTACCTCCCCCTTCCTCCAGCATCCGGTCTTCAACAGGTACCATTCCGAGACAGAGATGCTCCGTTACATCCGCCTGCTCGAGTCGCGGGATCTCTCCCTGACCCACAGCATGATCCCGCTCGGATCGTGTACCATGAAGCTCAATGCCACCACCGAGATGCTCCCCATCACCTGGCCCGAGTTCTGCCGGCTGCACCCCTTTGTCCCGCCAGACCAGGCGGCCGGCTATCAGGAGATCTTCCGGCAGCTCGAAGCCTGGCTGGCCGAGATCACCGGTTTCCATGCCCTCTCCTTTCAACCCAACTCCGGTGCCCAGGGCGAGTACACCGGCCTGCTGGTCATCCGCGCCTATCACCAGCATCGAGGGGAGGGACACCGTAACGTCTGCCTGATCCCCTCCTCTGCCCATGGGACCAATCCGGCCAGCTCGGCCATGGCCGGACTGGAGGTGGTGGTGGTGCAGTGTGATCAGAACGGGAACATCGATGTGGCTGATCTGCGAGCCAAGGCGGAACAGTACCAGGACCGGCTGGCTGCCCTGATGGTCACCTATCCCTCCACGCACGGTGTGTTTGAGGAGGCGATCAAGGAGATCTGTGCCATCGTGCATGCACACGGAGGCCAGGTGTACATGGATGGGGCCAACCTGAATGCCCAGGTCGGGTTGTGCCGTCCGGCCGAGCTGGGAGCCGACGTCTGCCACCTGAATCTCCACAAGACCTTCTCCATTCCCCATGGAGGGGGAGGACCGGGGATGGGACCGATCGCGGTGGCTGCCCATCTCGCCCCCTTCCTCCCCTCCCATCCGGCAGCAGCCCTACAGGACCCGCACAGATCCCCTCCATGCGGAATAGCCATCGAAAACACACACGGCTTCCTTGGAGGTTC
>RFHZ01000392.1 GCA_003696125.1 Nitrospinota bacterium | reverse complement strand
CCTTTGATGAGGCGGCAAAGACGGCCGGGGTTACCATCATCCCTGACTGTGGGCTCGAACCGGGTCTTGACCTGATTCTGACCGGGTACGGCATACAAAAGCTCGATCAGGTAGAGGAAATTGAGATCTATACCGGGGGTATCCCCCAACCCCAGGTCCCTCCTGTCGGTCCCCTCCGCTATAAGATCTCCTGGGCGGTAGAAAACACGATCGGCTTGCATGGGCGTCCGGCCACCATCCTGCAGGATGGCAAACCCACCGTCATTGAAAACCCGCTGATTACTGGCCTCAAACGAAAGCGGTTTCCCGATCCGTGTGGGGAATGCGAGTGTTTCTATACCGGAGACCGGACCTTCCTGGTCCAGACCCTGGGATTAAAGGATGTACGGAACATTGCCATGTGGACCGTGCGCTGGCCGGGGACCTGTCAGGTGTGGGAGACCCTCAGAGCACTCGGCTTCATGAGTGAAGAACCCCTGCAGATCTCCTCCTTTACCCTTTCCCCGCGCGATTTCCTGGCTGCCCATTTTGCCAGGGTGCTGGCCTTCCAAGAGGGGGAAGGGGATATGGTGGTGCTGCAGGTAGAGATCAAGGGAGAGAAGGGAGGGAAGGCGACCCGGCTGACCTATGAGATGATCGATTACTACGACCAGGAACAGGGCCTGACCGCCATGAATCGCTGTACCGCTTTCCCCTGCTCTATCGTCTGCCAGATGGTAGGCCGGGGTGAGATCTCCCGCCCTGGTGTGCTGCGTCCTGAACGGGATATCCCCTTCTCCTCCTTCCTGCAGGAGCTTGCCCGGCGAAATTTTACTATCACCGAGCGATGGGAAACGGTGCAACGGCTCTGATCGCTCTCTGGCGGTAGGACCGGCTGGTAGGGGAAATGAGAGGAAGGGAGTAGAGACGGAGGGTTTGAGCACAACGCAGAACAAAAGGAGGCCGGTATGCAAGAGATGGTCCATACGGCCGATGTGGTGATCATCGGCGGGGGGTGTATGGGGACAAGCATCGCCTATCACCTGGCTAAACGGGGGATAAGAGATGTGGTCCTGGTGGAGAAAAACTTCCTGGCTTCAGGGGCAACGGGGAAGTCGAGTGCCATCATCCGGATGCACTATTCGACCGAAACCCTGGCCAAAATGGCTCTCTACAGTTTCCGTATCTTTCAAAACTTCGCCGATGCGGTGGGAGGAAATGCCGGCTTTGTCCAGGCCGGCTTTCTGGTCGGCGTGGGCCCGCAGAGCGTGGAGGCGCTCAAGGGGAGTATCGCCCTGCAGCAGGGAGTCGGTGTCAACACCCGCTTCGTCTCCCCGCAGGAGATGAAGGAGATCGAGCCGACACTCCGCGTGGAGGATTTCGGTGGAGGGGCGTACGAACCGGATTCCGGGTATGCAGACCCTTCAGGAACCACGGTCTCCTTTGCCCGGCGGGCCCGGGAACTCGGAGCCACCATCCTGCAGGGGACCCTGGTGACCGATATCCTCTTGCAGGGAGGCAAGGTGCGGGGAGTGCGGACCAGTCGAGGTGACATCAGTGCCCCCACCGTGGTTCTGGCCACCGGGGTCTGGAGTCCAAAGCTGGGGGAGAAGATCGGTGTGGAGTTCCCTATCGTGAGCTGTCGCTCCAAGGTCCTTGCCGTCAAGCGTCCTCCAGAATTCACACCGGCCCCTAAAGTGTTTGTCGATTTTGTGCACCAGATGTACTACCGGCCAGAGACAGGGGAGTTGTCCCTGGTCGGGTCCATCGATCCCCGGGAGGCAGAGGACAGGATCGATCCGGATGCGTACAGCGATGACCTCACCTTTGAGACCATGGAAGAGTACTTCGGGAAGGCCTGCCTGCGCTATCCCATTCTGGAGAGAGGATACTATAAGGGGGGATGGGCCGGACCGTACGATGTGACCCCGGACTGGCATCCGATCCTCGATGCGCTCCCCGGTTTTGAAGGGTTGTACTGCGCGGTGGGATTCAGCGGCCATGGCTTTAAGCTCTCACCCGCTATTGGAGAGATGATGGCCAGGCTGATCACCGAGGGGAAGTGTACCGAACCGGCTGACATCTCGCTATTCCGGTTTAACCGCTATGCAGAGGGGAGGCTGATCCAGGCCAGATATGGCTATACGGTCATCGGATAACGGCCTGGCTCTTCAGGGCAGACCAGGGCTGTTGCGGCCTGGTCTCCTCCCTTACCGGTAGAAATACTCCTCGACTCCCCTTGCAAATCTCCCCACTACCCGCTATCATGGTTGTGCATGCCCGGTCTGTACCGCCCATGCGACATCAAACGCCAGACATCACATGCCGCACACGCTCAACACCACACATCACACGCGAAAACAGTATGGGTTTATCCGCGATTGCCTTGTATCTAAGATTTTCCCGCTGGTGGCAGCAGGAACGGGCACTGGCCCGGCAGAAATCGGGAGAAAAAGGGGCGTTCTCTCTCTTTGATCTGGCCGTCCTCTGTTCTACCCTGATTCAAGGGATGAACAATATTGTGACCAAGCTGATCCTCCTCCACTTCCACCCCTGGGTCTTCCTGGTATTCCGGAACACGCTGGGGGTGGTGATCGGCTGGATCCTTCTCTGGCAGCAGGAACGCCAGCTCCGCCCCCTTTTTCGAGCCTGGAAGCCCTTCTTTCTCCCCGGGGTCATGGGAAGAGGGCTCTCTTCTATCTGCTGGAGTTTGGGGCTGCTCTATACCTCTGCCTCTAATGCCGCTCTGATTTCCTGTAGCACCCCGGTATTTACCATCCTCTATATGGCGCTTACCGGACAGGAAGCGATGGCTGGCCGGGGATGGCTGGGGATCGGTCTCTCCATCGGAGGGATCTATCTGGTGGTGACGCAGGGACAGGGATTGCGCATCAGCTCGGCCGATGTCTACGGAGGACTCCTGGTCCTGGCTGGTTCTGTTGCCTGGTCCTATTATTTGATCATGGTGAAGAAACGGATCGGAGAGAAGTACTCTGTCCCCCAGGTGACCATCTTCTCTTTGACCACCGGCCTTACCCTGCTACTACCGGTAGGAGCCTCCCAGTTCCCTCACCAGTCCTGGTCTGCCATTCCCCCTATTACCTGGAGCCTCGTCGTCTATACGGCGGCTGGTAACATGATTCTGGCTTCACTATTGTGGACCTGGGGAGTGGCGGGGATGGGACTCAATCGGACCGTGATCTACCAGTACCTGACCCCGGTCATCGCCGTTATCGGTGCCTGGATGGTGTTGGGAGAGCCGATTACGGTTCCGAAAATCCTGGGTGGCATGCTGGTCCTGGGAGGGATCTACCTGGCCAAACGACGATAGCTCTGTGTGGCCCTTTCTGGAATATCCGCCTCGACACAACCCTGTAGAGAGGTGAGCACATGAAGGAAACAGGCACAGCAGCGAGAAAGGATTTGCAAGGGAGGAGAAAGCCCCGTATAATAAGGAATCGATTAGGAGAAGGGAAAGGAGGTGAACGGGACTTCGCTCATGGACAGACTGCTGCTCTTCATCGTGGGTTTGCTCTTTGTGCTCTTTCTGGCCTGTCTGGCTTATCTCTATACGCGCTACTCAGGTAATGAAGAATAAGGGTTTCGACCGATTTTTATGAGGGACCGGGAAGCCTCTGCTGCCACCTCGGTCCCTGCCTCCGTGTGGTCCTACCTCTACGCTCAGGTCATCTCCTTCTGCCTTCCTCCCTGGCGGAGGGCCTGCAAAATCTTCTCCGGTGTGATAGGCAGCTCTTTGATGCGCACACCAATGGCATGGGCGATGGCATTGGCAATAGCCGGGGCGGTAGGGATGATGGGAGGTTCTCCGATGCCTCGCGCCCCAAAAGGTCCCTTCTCGTCTCCCACCTCAACCAGGAGGGCATTGATCGGGGGAACATCCTGTGAGGAAGGGATCTTGTAGTCGAGGAAGGAGGCGTTGGCGATGCGTCCCTGATCAAAGCGGGTCTCCTCCAGGAGGGCGTGACCGAGTGCCTGGGCCACTCCTCCCTGGATCTGTCCCTCCAGGTTGGTGGGATGGATGGCAAAACCGACATCATGGGCAGCCACTACCCGCAAGACCCTTACCTCTCCGGTCTCTACATCGACCTCTACTTCGGCAACATGGGTGCAGTAAGTAGGCAGGCTGGTGGGTAGCGGTGAGGTAAAGCTCCCTTTGCCCAGGAGAGGACCCTTGCCTCGCGTGTGGCTGTACTGGGAGAGTTCTCGGAAGGAGAGGGCCCGGTCGGGAGATCCCTTGACATAGACCTGCTTCTGGGCGATCACCAGATCGTCCTTTCGTGCCTCCAGCCGCTCTGCGGCCAGCTCGAGCAACTGCTCTCTCACCTCCCGTGCGGCCCTGCGCACGGCATTCCCCATGCTGACGGTAACGCGACTCCCCCCACTGGTGGTATCGTACGGGGTGATCTCGGTATCGGCCGCGACCAGGGTGACCTCCTCCATCGGGACGCCCAGTTCCTCTGCCACCATCTGGACCAGGACGGTATAGGCTCCGGTTCCCAGATCGGTCGATCCCACGGAGAGCCCTATACTCCCGTCTTCGTGCATCTTGACCCAGGCACCGGAGCTGCGCCCTCCAGAGAGTCGCCACTCCCCACAGGCCATCCCTATCCCTCGCCTCTTGTTCTTCCCCTGCTTCTCCTGATTCTCTCGTGCCAGTTCGATCCTGCGCACCTCATAGTTCGCCTGGGCCGTGGCCCGTTCTATGGTCTCGATAAACCCGACCTTATCCAGGCGTTGCCCTGGGGAGGAGAGGTCCCCTTCCCGCACCGCGTTTTTCAAGCGGAGTTCCCGCGGATCGATGCCGAGGGCATCGGCGATGATGTCCATCTGGGATTCAAAGGCAAAGGCCGAAGCTACCCCACCCGGAGCGCGGAACGAGCCACAGCCGATCTTGTTGGTATACACACAGGAACTTTCCACCTTGAGGTGGGGGATGCGATAGGGACCGCGGACGATGGTGGGGGCAAGCATGGACGGGCCAGGATCGGCGGTGGCTCCGGTGTCGAAGAGGAGCTTGACCTCACGTGCCACCAGGATTCCCTCCCTGGTCACCCCGGTCTTCATCTGGATGATACAGGGATGGCGAGGCTTGCTGCGGTAGAACTCCTCTTCCCGGCTGATGGCCAGGAGGACCGGTTTGCCGGTAGCCTGGGCCAGGAGCACGGCGTACGGTTCCAGTTCATAGTTGGTTTTGCTCCCGAAACCTCCACCGATCAGGGGAGGGATGACCCGGATTTTGTTGAGTGGGACCTGCAGCATTTCGGCGATAACCGAGCGGACCAGGAAGGGATTCTGCGTTGAGCTCCAGATGGTAACGTGTCCACCATGGTCCTTTGCCGCCAGGGTAACGTGGGTCTCCAGGGGGCATTGCTGTGTCATCGAGGTGCGGAAGGTGTCTTCAAAGATATGATCCGCCTGGGAAAACCCCTCTTGAATATCCCCCCGTTCCAGCCTGGTGACCGCACAGAGATTGCCTCTGGCCACTGCAGGATCAACGCCTGGATAGGTAGACAGGGCTTCATGGATGACAGGGGCATCCGGTTTTAGCGCTTCCAGGGGATCAAAAACGGCCGGGAGTTCCTCGAATTCTACGGTGATCAGATCGAGAGCCTCCTGGGCCGTTTCTCGATCGACTGCCGCCACCGCCGCGATTCGTTCCCCCACATAACGCACCTTTTCCCGCGGGAAAAGGGTTTGATCCTTGATGAAAGGGCCGAATCGCCAGGAGGGAGTGTTCCAGGCGGTGAGTACCGCCTTCACTCCCGGCAGTTTTTCTGCACGCGAGGTGTCGAGATGAAGGATGCGGGCATGGGGAAGAGGACTCAAGAGGAAGGCCCCATAAAGCATGTCCTTGGGCCTGAAGTCAGCCGTATAGAGTCCCTGACCGGTCACTTTTTCCCAGGCATCGACCCGGGGAACGCGTTTCCCAACCGTTTCGTATTCTGGCATCATCCGTCTCTCCTTTAGTCATGATTCACCGTTGCCTTCCCTGTTGCATTCTATACGGAGAGGAAAGGATTTGCAAGGGGAGAGGAGTCCACTATAATGGGTACTGGAAAGACTTGTTGAGGGCCTTTTTCGTCTGCTACTACCTGCATTGAGGGGAAAAGCATGAACAGCCGTGATCGTGTGTTGGTGGCCCTGGATGGAGGGGAGCCAGACCGGGTGCCCCGGGCGCTGGGCTTTTACCATGTGGATATGGAGGCGCTCATTCCGGCCGACCGATACCGGGAGGATCTGGTCGATGTCCGCTTTGTCCGTTTCTCCCCTTCTCCAGAAGAGGAGGAGTTGCGCCGTCTGGCCCGTCCGTTCCCCCCGGATACCCGCCTGGGGACTCCTGTCCAGATGGCCACCTATGCACGCTGGCAGTATCGTCCACACCTCCCTGATCGCCGGAATCCCCTCGCCCGCGCCCGCTCGCTCGATGATCTGCGCCGCTTCCCTTTTCCCGACCTTAGCACTCCTTACCATGTGGAGGACCTCTCTCAACAGGTGCAGGACCTGCATGCCCGCGGGCTGGCGGCTGGTGGCAACCTGCCCCATCTGGG
>RFHZ01000391.1 GCA_003696125.1 Nitrospinota bacterium | reverse complement strand
CCTCAAAGGAGAAAATGCTTGACAAGGCGGGGAGGATATCGGATAATTTTACAAACAAAATTCTTCCCGTTTGGTTGTTATCACGACTATCCTGGACGATGGGAAAGAGGAGTAAAGAGGCCTGCTGAGGGCTGATTACTTCCTGTAAACCGGCTTGATGGGGTCAGTGGCCCTGATCCCTGGCAGTTATCCATCGATGCGGACAGGGGATGGGAGGTATCATGCGGACCATAAAGGGGAAAATCACGAAAGCAGAAAAGGTATCAGAAGGTCTCTCCTTTGATTTGCGCTGGGGGGGGAAAGTCTACAAGAAGGTCAAGACCAAGGATCTGTGGCGACAGATCATCGAGAATGCGCATGCCTCGGCAGAACCCGGCCTGATCTTTTGGGATACCATGAAGGAATACCATAACGTCGAGTACGCCAACCCGCTCAGTTCCACGAACCCGTGTGTTACAGGCGACACCCTGGTTGCCACCCCCTATGGTTACAAAAAAGCCTCAGATTTTCGCGTCGGAGATCGCATCACCACGGTGGCGGGAACAGGACGGGTGGCACGGATTGAGGTAAACCATGATATGCCTGTGTATGAAGTCACGCTCTCTGATGGAGGGAAAATACGGGCAACGGCCGGACATCAGTTTCATGTCATCCGGAGAGGCCAGGGACAAAAGGGGAGCAAAAGGTACGAACTGGTAAGACTCGACCAGCTCCAGATAGGGGATTGGATCCGGGTTGCTCCCACCTCTCTCCCCCAACAGAAACTCTCGGTGGAGATGTATGGCCTTTCCGAAAGAGACTACGGTTTTTTGCTCGGAGTCCTGTTTGGAGATGGGTGTATCACCGAAAAGCAGCTCCAACATCGGCATATAAAGATCGCCAGCACGCAAGATGACCTCGCATGGAATCAGTGCCTGGAAAAACTCCTCTCCTTTGTCGGGTACTGTGGGACAAAAGAGAAGAGTCACCACTCGAAAACCATCACCTTTCACGTCCAGGGAAAAACCCCGCTCTTAGCAATAATAGAAGAGCTGGGGATCGCTGGATATCCGTCAACTAAACGCATCCCTGAGGTCTTGTTGCAGTCCAACCGCCGTGTGCTTGCCGGTTTTCTGGATGGCCTCTTCTCTACGGATGGCAATGTGAATCTCTCCAGCAACCATCCAACCCTCCGGCTCTCCTCCTGCAATCCGGAACTCCTCTCTGATGTCAGGAACATCCTGCTCATGTTTGGAATCCATTGCAATTGCTCCGGGGGCCAGGAAAGACGGGCCTACTTCCTGGCAGGGCGTCGTATCAAAGGGAATCCCAAGTATGAGTTGATCATTTCTGGTCAGTCGGTCAAGACCTTCTATGAAGCCATCGGCCTGACTCATCCCTACAAGAAGGAGAGACTCTTTCGAGCCGTGCGGGATTATGGATTAACCGGGAACACCTGGAAGGCAAGAGTCCTCTCTATCCGAGAAGCGGGGCGGGAGACGGTCTATGATCTCTTTGAACCGGAGACAGATACCTGGATTACCAATGGGTATGTGAGTCGAGGCTGTGGTGAACAACCGCTTGCCGCCTATACGGCATGTAACCTGGGGAGCATCAATCTGACCAAATTCGTGCGTGAAGATGGAAGCGTCGATTACGATGCGCTGGAAGAGACGACCCGGATCGCCACCCGCTTCATGGACGACGTGATCGACTACAACATGGACAACCATGCCCTGGATAAGATCAAGAAAGCGGTGGCCTCGGATCGGCGGGTGGGACTCGGCATCACCGGCCTGGGCGATGCCCTGGTGCTCATGCGCATCGGGTACGACTCAGAGGAAGCGCTGGCCGAGGTGGAGAAGATCATGCGCACGATCTGCTATACCGCCTACCACACCTCGGTCGATCTGGCCCGGGAAAAGGGGCCTTTTCCCCTTTTCGACTGGGAAGGGATCCGGCGGAGCAAGTTCATCCAGAATCTCCCACCAGAGCTGCAGGAGCGTATCCGCAAATACGGGCTGCGCAACAGCACGGTGATCACCGTGCCCCCGGTAGGTACCGGCTCCATCGTGGCCGAGACCAGCTCGGGAATCGAACCGATCTTCTGCACCAGCTATACCCGGCGGGTGAAGAACCCGGACGGGGAGACCTTTACCGAGTACAAGGTCTATCATCCCCTGATCAAATACCTGTTCGGCAACGATGACAACCTCCCCCCTTACGTCCGTACCGCACACCAGATCGACCCCTATTTCCGGGTCAAGATGCAGGGAGTGATCCAGCGCTACACCGACAGCGCCATCAGCTCCACCATCAACCTGCCGCAAGACATCTCGGTGGAGACGGTGGCCGACATCTATATCAACGCCTACCGGGAGGGACTCAAAGGGGTAACCGTGTACCGGGAGGGGAGCCGGGAAGGGATCCTGCAAACCGAACAGGCGGCCCAGGCCAGGGAAAAGATGGGAGCGTATATCCGGCGTCCCCGCAAGCGCCCGGCCATCACCTATGGGGTGACCGAACGGATCCGCACCGGTGAAGGAAACCTCTACATCACCATCAACGAGGACAATTTTGGACTCTGCGAGGTCTTCACCACCATCGGAAAGGCAGGAGGAAATGCGGCGGCGCAATCGGAAGCGATCAGCCGCCTGATCTCCCTGGCCCTCCGTTCCGGCATCGACCCGCAAGAGATCATCAAACACCTCAAGGGGATCTCCGGTCCGACACCGGTCTGGGAAAACGGGGAGCTGATCCTCGCCACCCCGGATGCCATCGGCAAGGCGCTCGAGCGCTACCTCCGGCGCAAGGAGGAGGGGCTGGACCGGCAGCAGGAACTCTCCTTTGCCGTTCCTCCCCGACAACAGGAGCGAAAGAGAGAGGCGGGCAGGCGAAATCCTGAGATCCCTTCCACCGAGACCCGCACCACCTTTACCTGTCCGGAATGCGGGGGCACGGCGGTACACGAAACCGGGTGCATGACCTGCTACAACTGTGGCTGGACCCGTTGTTAAAGGCGAGGGGCAGATATACTCCTGCCCCTCCCTTATCCCTCAACCAGATTTTCCCCTGATCTTCTCCCCGAAAAAGGATATTCCTGTCTCTTTTTCTCTTGACCTGTTTCCGCTTCTATGTTAGAACAATCTCGACAATACAGATGACCGACCAAGCCTGCCCGGTAAGGTACCTTCTACGGCAGAGGCCGTGGTATGGGGTGGGTGGTGTTTTGTACCGGGACAGAAAAGGGAGTCAGGAGGAGCAGGATGAAGGGGGCTCTCACCGGCATTCGGGTACTGGATCTCACCCAGGTGGTCGGTCCCCCTTATTGCACCATGCTCCTGGGTGATCTGGGCGCCGAGGTGATCAAGATCGAGGAGCGACAGGAGGCCCTGCGACGCCTGCAGGTGGGCCCCATCCGGCAGCGGGATGGGAAGGAGGAGCCGGTCCCTACCTTCTGGCTCTATGTCAACCGCAACAAGAAGAGTGTAACCCTCAACCTGAAAACCCCTACCGGAGTCAGGCTCTTTCGGGAACTGGTTCCCCATGCCGACATCCTGGTAGAGAACTTCAGCGTGGGGACCATGGATCGCTTAGGCCTGGGATACGATCACCTCCGGGAACTCCACCCTGGCCTGATCTATGCCTCCATCTCTGCCTTTGGCCAATACGGCCCCTATGCCCATCAACGTGGATACGACCTGCTGGCCGAGGCCATCAGCGGGTACATGAGCATCACCGGGTACCCGGACAATCCCCCCACCAAGTCGGGTCAATCGATTGCCGATTACTACGCCGGCCTGCTCTGCACCGTGGCCATTCTGGCTGCCCTGCGCTACCGGGATCAGACCGGGCACGGACAGCGGATCGATATCGCCCTCCTGGATAGCCTGATCTCTGCCCTGGATGGGTACGCCGAGTTTTATACCCTGGCCGGCAAGGTGGTGGAGCGGGTGGGAAATCATTCCATCCAGAATGGACCGGTATACGGGCTCTATGAAGCCCAGGACGGCTATGTGGTCATCGGGATCACCACCGACCCGATCTGGAGGCGTTTTTGCCAGGTCTTGCACCGGCCAGACCTGGTGACCGATCCGCGCTGCGCCACGGTGATGGCGCGACGCCAGCATCCGGAGTTCATGCGTCACCTGATCGGGGAGTGGGTGCGGACCCGTCCCAAAGCCGAGGTGGTGGCTATCCTGACCCAGGCCGGTGTGCCGGCAGCACCGGTCAACTCGATTGCGGAGATGGTGCATGACCCGCAGGTCAAGGCGCGGGAGATGTTTGTCTCCCTCGAGCATCCCCGGTTTGGTCCCATCACCATCACCGGTTCTCCCCTCAAGCTCTCCGAAACGCCGGGAACGGTGCGCACACCGGCACCGACGATCGGAGCCCATAACCAGGAGATTCTCGGTACCCTGCTGGGATACAGCACCGCCCAATTACAAGAATGGCAGGCACAAGGCATCATTTGAAGAAAGGAGTAACCGAGGTATGAGAGAAGCAGCGATTGTCTGTCCTGTGCGCACACCGATCGGCAAGTTCGGCGGGAATCTGCGCTCACTCCCGGCCGAAGAGCTGGGCACGCTGGTGATTCGTGAACTCCTGCACCGCACCGGTATCGATCCCACCCTGATCGATGACGTGATTCTCGGCCAGGGATACCCCAACGGGGAGCATCCGGCCATCGGGCGGCTCTGCGCCCTCAAGGCCGGCCTGCCCATCGAGGTTCCGGGCTACCAGCTCGATCGCCGCTGTGCTTCCGGGCTGCAGGCCATCCTCAACGCCGCCATGCAGGTACAGACCGGAGCAGCCGATGCCGTGATTGCCGGCGGAGTGGAGAGCATGAGCAATGT
>RFHZ01000390.1 GCA_003696125.1 Nitrospinota bacterium | reverse complement strand
GGTACGGCCTCCCAAAGGGGAGGTCTATGTCCGTACCGAGTCGCCACGTGGAGAACTCGGCTTTTACCTCATCAGCGATGGATCAGATACCCCGTACCGGCTCAAATGCCGTTCCCCTTCCTTCTGCAATCTGAGCGCCATGGAGGAGATGATCTCAGAAGACACCATGATCGCCGATCTGGTGGCCATCGTCGGGTCCATCGACATCGTGTTAGGCGACGTGGATCGATAAAGGGCTTTGGGATACCCTGTGTCTAGGCCATGGCCTGAGGACCGGAGATCCCAGAGTTACCACCGGGGCAGCCGTAACCGATATCTGGTCCGGAGAGGGGAGAGGAGGGCCTCTCCCCTCTATCCCTGATCATTCCTGCCTGCTCTCGTATCCGCCCCTGCCATTCTCCTGTGCTGAAAATCTCTCCCTTTTTTGACATAAGTCAAACTTTTTATCCCCAAGCAGGATATATTTTGAATAGGAAGGGCGTCTATACGCCTTTTCCGGCTGAAGTACCCGCCTGTAAACCACGTATACAGGGAAGAGAGGAGAAAGACGATGGGGGTAAGTCGCAGAGATTTTCTCAAGGCTTCGGCAGCGGCCACGACTCTAACCGTGGTCGGAGCACCGCTAGAGGTCATGGCGGACGCATCTATCCGCTACGGGAGGGCCCAGTGTCGATTCTGTGGGACCGGCTGCACCGTTCTGGCCGGTGTGAAACAGGGAAAGGTGGTGACGGTCAAGGGGGATGTGGATAGCCCGATCAACTTTGGCCGGCTCTGCCTGAAAGGGTATTCTCTGCCTCACATCATGTACGGCCAGGATCGGCTGACCAAGCCGCTGCTGCGTAGAGCACAAGGAGGATACACCGCTATCAGTTGGGAGGAGGCTTTAGATCTTATTGCCGAGAAGTTCGTCGAGTCTATCCAGCAATACGGTCCGGATAGCGTGGCCTGGTACGGTTCCGGACAGAACACCACCCAGGAAGCCTTTGCCGCCAACAAACTCTTTAAAGGGATCATCGGTACGGCCAATGTAGAGGGGAATCCCCGCCTCTGCATGGCCTCGGCTGTCGGAGGGTACCTGAATACCTTTGGCGCCGATGAGCCGGCCGGCACCTATGACGACCTCGATGTTACCGATTGCTTCTTTATCATCGGGGCCAACATGGCCGAGCAGCATCCCATGCTCTTCCGCCGGGTCATCGACCGGAAGAGCGCCTATCCGGATCGGGTCAAGGTCATCGTGGCCGACCCGCGTTATACGCCCACGGCGAGGTATGCCGACCTGCACCTCCAATTCGTTCCCGGCTATGATACCTACCTTTTAAACGCCATGGCCTATGTCCTCCTCGAGGAGGAGATGGTCGATCCGGATTCCCTGGCCTACTGCACCTTCCGGAAGGGGCTGAAGACCAAAGGAGACTTTGTCGATTTTCAGGCCTATAAGGCTTTTCTGGCCGATTATGCCCCGGAAAAGGTGGCAGCGCAGATCGGGGTCCCTGCCGGTGACATCCGCAAAGCGGCGCGGTGGTTCGGCCGGAAAGGGTATGCCACCATCAGCCTCTGGACCATGGGACTCAACCAGCGGACGCAGGGGGTGCAACTGAACTGCCTGGTACATAACCTGCATCTGCTGAGCGGCAAAATCGGAAAACCGGGTTGCGACTCTCTGTCGCTGACCGGGCAGCCGAACGCCTGTGGGGGAACCAGAGAGCAGGGAGGCTTGACCCATATCCTCCCCGGCCATCGCTCCCTGGTCAACCCCCAGCATCGGGCCGAGATCGCCGAGATCTGGGGGGTCCCGGTGGAATGGCTACCGACCAAACCGACCGGACCGGCTGTCGACATGTTCATGCGGCTGGAGGCGGGGAAGATAAAGGCGATCTGGATCAACACGACCAATCCTGGACAGAGTCTCCCCAATGCGGCCAGATACCGGGAAGCGATGCGCAAGGCGTTTACCGTGGTC
>RFHZ01000389.1 GCA_003696125.1 Nitrospinota bacterium | reverse complement strand
GCCTCTTTGCCATCCAGAAACTGCATGGTTACACCGGGAACCTGGTTCTGTTGCTGGACAAAAGCCTGCACCACCTCCAGCTCTTCTTCCCGCTCGACCACCCGGATCATGTTCCCCTCTCGCTCGTACTCCAGATCGGTATCCAGCTCCTCGGCCAGTCCCGGGTAGAGATCGGCACTGGCCAGGCTCAACCTGGTATAGTAGTCTGGGGTTTTGCCAGAGACATTGATGAGGGCAAAGTTGGCTCCGGACGCTCCTGCGGCCAGCTCGTCTCGCTCCACAAGCACCACCTCCACACCGGCTTTGGCCAGATGATAGGTAATCGAGGCTCCCCGGGCTCCTCCGCCAATCACCACCACTTCTGCCTGACGAGGTATCATCTCTCTCTCCTCTCCGGGCCGGATACAGTCCACAAGGCTGATGGCCCTATTACATAAATTGCTCGAGCAGCGCCTTTCTCCCGTTATCCAGATGCGTTTGCATCAAGGCGGCTGCCAGTTCCCCGTCCCGTGCCTGCAAGGCTTTCAGGATACGTCGATGCTCCTCAATAGACTGGTAGAGCCTGTTCGTATATTTGCCCTGCACATCGACGAAGACGCGATCAAAGGCAAAGCGTTTGGCCCGATAGATCCGCTCCCGCAGGGTATTGATGAGCTCGGTCAGGGTGCGATTCCCGCAGGCACTCAGAATCGCCTCATGCAACCGGGCACCAAAGGCCTGCAACTCCTCTGGTGTTTTCCTGTTCTCGGTTAACGCCGCTTCTACCTGGGCAAATTCCTCTTCCAGTTCTGCCAGCACCTTCTCTTCGATCCGCTCGGCCGCCAGCTTAACGGCCAGAGACTCTAATACCATACGGATCTGGAGGATTTCCAGTACTTCTTGCAGGGAGATCTCCTTGACAAAGGTGCCCCGTCCGGGAATGATCTCCACCAGGCCTTCCTGCTGCAGCAGATGAAGCGCTTCTCGCACCGGGGTACGGCTGATACGCATGCGCCTGGCCAGCAAAGCATCGGAGAGGAGGGTTCCCGGGAGGAGCTTTCCCTGCATGATGTCCTGCTTAATCCGGTGATACGCCTTTTCTTTGAGAGAACTGTACATCGCTACCTTGGTCATGGCTGCTCCCTGAGCTGTGTGGAGGATGAATCGTGAACCAGATGACATGCCACCTGATGCTCTTCTGCAACGGCAAGGAGAGGGGGGATCTCTCGTTTACAGATCGCTTCTGCCACCGGGCAGCGGGGATGAAAGCGACAGCCAGCAGGAGGATTGATGGGACTCGGCACCTCTCCCCGCAACAGGGTGCGTTGCTGCGACAGGCGAGGGTTGGGGATGGGAATGGAAGAGAGAAGAGCCTGGGTGTAGGGATGGAGGGGATGGGTGAACAGCTCGTGTACCGGTGCCACCTCTACCAGCTTTCCCAGGTACATCACCCCGACCCGATCGCTGATGTAGCGCACCGAGGAGAGGTCGTGCGAGATATAGAGGTAGGTAAGCTGCAGGCGCTCTTGCAACTCTGCCAGCAGGTTGAGGATCTGTGCCCGGACCGAAACGTCGAGGGAAGAGACCGGCTCGTCACAGACCAGAAAATCCGGCTCTACGGCCAGGGCACGGGCAATCCCGATCCGTTGCCGCTGTCCCCCGCTGAACTCATGCGGGTAGCGTCGCGCATGAGCCCTCTCCAAACCGACCATCTCCAGAAGCGCATAAACCCGATCGTTCCACTCCGACTCTGGAAGGTGGCGGTGGATCTTAAAGGCCTCGGTCAGGGTGGCGGCAACGGTAAGGCGGGGATTGAGGGAAAGATAGGGATCTTGAAAGACGAGCTGCATCTTGCGTCGCAAGGCGAGGATTTCGCTTTTGTGAGCCGTTTGTAGCAGGGAGAAGACCGGTTTCCCTTCAAACCATTCTTCCCCGGCCGTGGGAGGGATGAGTCCCAGGATGACCCGGGCCGTAGTGGTTTTCCCACATCCGCTCTCTCCGACCAGCCCGAACGTCTCCCCTTTACGGATGGTCAGGTGCACTCCATCGACCGCTTTGATCTGCCCGATCTCTTTGTAGAAGAAGATCCCCCGCCTGCGCACCGGGAAGTACTTGACCAGGTTTTGGACCGTCAGCAGCGGGGTAGAAGACACGCAGCTCAAACTCATTCTCCTCGATAAAGGCAGGCAACATAGTGATCACCGGCGACACGTTTCAACGGTGGTTCCTTTTGCTGGCATTCCTCGGTGGCGTAATGGCAACGCGGATGAAACCGGCAACCGGCCGGGGGTGACAACAGGCTGGGGATGGTGCCGGGGATGACCGGTAGCCTGCTGGTCCGCGCATGCTGGGGACTATCCACCCGGGGCATGGCAGAAAGGAGCGCCTCGGTATACGGGTGCTGGGGATGATCAAAGATGGTTTGCGCCTCACCGCTTTCACAGATCTTCCCGCTGTACATCACCGTGATCCGGTCCGACATCTGGGCCACCACTCCCATGTCATGGGTAATCAGGATCATCGACATCCCGAACTGCTCCTTCAACTGCTGCATGAGATCGAGGATCTGGGCCTGGATGGTCACATCGAGGTTGGTGGTCGGCTCATCGGCCAGGACCAGGGCCGGATTGCAGAGGAGGGCGCGGGCGATCGCCACCCGTTGTTTCATCCCCCCGCTCAGCTCGTGGGGATACTGCTTTACCCGGGTCTGGGGCTCGTTGATCCCGACCAGCTTGAGGAGGTGGGTTACGCGCTCCTGGGCTGCTCTTTTGCTCATTCCCTCGTGCTGCTGGAGGATCTCTCCGAGCTGGTGTCCGATGGTATAGACCGGGTTCAGGGAAAAGGCAGGATTTTGAAAGATCATGGCGATATGGCGTCCCCGGAAGCGATTCATCTCTGCTTCCCGCAGGGCAAGGAGATCGGTTTCCCGAAAGCGGATGCTTCCGGCAACGATGCGTCCCGGACGGGGGACGATACGGAGAATGGAGTAGGCGGTCATCGTCTTTCCCGACCCCGACTCTCCCACGATCCCCAGGGTCTCACCAGGATTCACGACCAGGCTGACCCCATCTACCGCCTTGGCCACACCGGTATCGGTGAAGAAGTAGGTCTTGAGGTTGTCGATAGTGAGAAGAGGTTTGGGCGCGCTCTCCGGCATCTCCTATTCCTTTAAACGCGGGTTGGCCGCATCGCTGAGTCCGTCGGCCAGCAGGTTGAATCCCAGCACGGTAATGAATATGCCTAGTCCCGGGGCAATGGCAGCCCAGGGAGCTATTTTCATATCTGGTGCGGCAAAAGTCAACATCTGTCCCCAGGAAATCAGACTCGGATCCCCGAAGCCGAGGAAGCTGATCATCGCCTCGGAGAGGATGGCGCTCCCGATACCAAGGGCGATGACAACGATCAGAGAGGGGAGGGAGTTGGGGAGGATATGATAGAAGATGATCCGCCGTTCCGAGGCTCCCAGGCACTTGGCCGCTTCTACGAAGTCGGTCTCTTTGATCTTGAGGAACTCGGCCCGGGCCACGCGGGCAATAGGGGGCCAGCTAAAGCAGCCGAGAATCCCGATGATGATCATGAGCTTCAGGTGAGGAATCTGTTCCAGGAAGCTGCCTACGGCCACGATACCAAAGATGCGCACCATGACCAGGATGATGATGAAGACCGGGATGACCAGAAAGCCATCGGTAAAGCGCATGAGCAGTTCGTCTATTTCTCCCCGGGCATAGCCGGAGACGCCACCGATAACGATGCCGAGCAGGGCAGCGATGGCCATGGCTCCGAGGCCGACGAGCAGGGCGGTTCTCGCCCCGTACAGGACCCGGCTGAACACGTCGTACCCGAACTTATCGGTGCCAAAGTAGTTGCGCCAGCTCGGCGCATCGTAGGCTCTCCCTTCTAAGAAGGCAGAGATATCGTCAGGCTCATAAGGAGCAAGGAGCGGGGCAAAGATGGCGATGAGGGAGACCAGCACGACCAGGATGAGGCCGGTCATCCCGGTTCTGTTCTTGCGAAAGCGTCGCCAGAGGGCTCTCCACTGTCCTTCCCCGACTTCCCGTGTCTGTCTCGCTCGTCGCATCGTCCCTCTCCTCACGCCAGCCGAATGCGGGGATCGATCAGCACATAGCTCAGATCGGTCAAGAGATTCGCCATCACCACCATGATGGTCATGACCAGGGTGATCCCCATGATTACCGGGTAGTCGAGATTGGTGATGGCGGTGACGTACAGGTAGCCGAGTCCAGGCCAGGTAAAGACCGTTTCGGTCACCGGTGAACTGCCGAGCATCAGCCCGACCATGATCCCGACATAGGTCAGGACCGGGATGATGGCATTACGGAGGGCATGCCGGTAGATCACCGTTCGTGTCTTCAGGCCACTGGCCCGGGCAGCCAGGATGAAATCTTGTCGTAGGACATCGACCATATTGGAGCGGATCAAGAGGGTAAAGGTGGCCCCGTTAAAGTAGGTTAATAGCAGCACCGGCAGCGCCATGTGCCACAGGCTATCTATCCATTCGCTACCCCAGGCCGGAGCTCCGGTGGAGTAGGCCCCGTGCGAAGGGAAAAGGCCGAGCCAGTAAGAGAAGACGAGGATGAAGAGGAGGCCGAGCCAGAAGACCGGCATGGAGCGTCCCAGCAGGGCCAGGCTCATGATACCGGCATCGAGCCGGGAGTATTGATAGACGGCGGCGGTTACCCCGATGATGATGGAGAGGAAGAGGGAGATGATCAGGGCGGCAAACTGGATCTTGATCGTCTGCCAGCCCCAGGTGATCAGCATGTCGCGTACCGGCTGGTTGTACATCAGCGAAGTGCCGAAATCGAGATGCAGGATCTTCCAGAGCCAGAGGGCGTACTGGTAGAGGAGCGGTTTATCCAGGTTGTAGTACTCCTTGACCATCTGGAGCATCTGCGGGGTGATCCCCGGCCGTTCGGCCAGGAGGATATCGATCGGGTTCCCGATCAGGTTGATCATGAAGAAGAGGATGATGGAGATGCCTAAAACCAGCAAGGTCATGAAGAAGAGGCGTCGCAGGATATAAGCCCAGAGTTCCATCCGTGTGTATCCTTTTTCCTCCTGCTTCCGGCAGGATTGATAGTCATGGCTGTTGTCCTGTTTCCCAGGTTGTAGACGAGATGGCCTGCTGGGCTCGCCATGACCGGAGGAGAGCCCTGGCGGTCATGGCGAGGAGCAGAGCCATCGCAAGCCGCTCATAACCGGGGATAGGGGTGATGAGCTGAACTTAGACCGTATAGCCGGCTTTGCGCATATACTGTTTGGCCAGGTTCAGGTCATACGGGATCGGCTTCATCAGGTCGTGCCGGTACTCGGCTGCGGTGTAGGGAATCGGGACCGTTCCCACCTTCCCGTATCCGCTGACGATCTGCTCCACGATCTTTTCCCGGGGAATGGCATGGCTGATCGCCTTCCGGATATAGCGAGCCGCTTCCCGGGCGCGGGAGGGATCCTGTTTCCCAAGTGGGGTCGCCTCGCCGGTACCAAAGACCGGGTGGCGCAGGTTAAAGCAGAGGTGCTGCCACTTGTAGGAGTCGAACTTCAACACCTTTCCCCACTCCGGCTTGATCGTCGGTACCAGGTTTTCGATGCTGTACATGGGGTCCATGGCATCCACTTCCCCGGCTTTCAAGGCGCTGAGCACCGCGTCGGCACCAGAGATGATCACGGTGTAGTAGGTCTCCACATTCCCGGCCGTCGGCTTCCAGTAGTCGTGATTCTTCACCATCTTATACGCCTTACGGGTCGGATCGTATCCCTGGGCGATCCGACCCGTAAGGCGTATAAGAT
>RFHZ01000388.1 GCA_003696125.1 Nitrospinota bacterium | reverse complement strand
TCCTCTTTGGGAAGGGCTATGATAGAGCGTGGCTCGGCCTGTACCCGTGCCAGCAGAAAACGGTGAGCAAGCTTCATGTTCTGGAGATGAGCCTGCAAGTGGCGGAGTTTATCCCTCTCTGAACCGATCACGTCTCTCCCTCTTCTATCAAGGCGGTAACATCCTGGAGGACAAAGTCTGGACGCAGAGAAGAGCGCTCCACATCCTCCAGACTCGCTTCACCGGTCAACACCAGCACCGTGGTCATCCCGGCTGCTTTCCCACAGGCGATATCGGAGAGGAGGGAGTCCCCGACCATGACCCCCTCCTCTGCTGAAATCCCCATCTTGCGCAGGGCCAGGTGGGCCAGGGTCGGGGTCGGTTTCCCGATGACCGTGGCCTGCACACCGGTATAGTACTCCAGCGCCTTGACCAGACCGGCTGGTCCAGGAATATCCCCTTCAGCCTGCGGGAAAACACGGTCCATGTTGACCGCAATCAACCTGGCTCCCCTTCGTAAGATTCTCACCGCACCGGTGAGCTTGGCATAGTCGAATTCCGGATCGTGTCCCACCACCAGAAAATCTACTTCCGGCGGATTGACCGTCACCTCGACCGGTGTCAGGTCGTGTAGTTGCAGCTCTGTCCGTAATCCCTCTCCCCCTAAAAAGGCCACCCGGGCCCGGGGGTGCAGGGAGGCGATATATTCGGCTGTCCCTCGTGCCGCATGAAAGAGCTCTTCCGGCTCCAGGGGGAAGGAGCGGAACTTCTCGGCGTACTGGTAGCGGTCGTTACGCGAGTTGTTGGACAGGCAAAAGACCTTTTTCCCCTGCGCCTTCAGATAGCGCAGGGTCTCCCTGGCTCCATCAATAATCTCCTCTCCGCGAAAGAGGACGCCATCGACATCAAAGACGAAACCGGCATATCTCCTGAAGTCGAAACGGGTCTGGGAAACGTTCATCTCAAAAGCTCACGAAACAGCGTTGCACTTCCGGTACACAATGCTTCTCGGCAAAAACGGTAATATGATCCCCGGGTTTCAGTACCGTATTGCCATGCGGGATCATGGTGTGTCCGTTACGGCGAATGGCCACGATCAATGCATCATAGGGTAAAGGGATCTCATCGATCCGCCTTCCCACGGCCGGTGATGACCGGTCCAGCACCAGCTCCACAAAATCGACTTCCGGTCTCTCCTCCAGTTGCCGGTGCACGAGCCGCTGCTGGATCGCTTCCCGCCGTAAGATGGCGCGATGATAGGCGCGGATGATATCGTAACGCCGGATCAGGCCGACGATCTTCTTCGGGTTCTGCGGATCCACCACCGGCAGGCGGCCCACATCCCGGGTATCGAGTCGTTCCAGCGCGGTGAGAAGGGTATCATCCGGGTACACGGTCAAAAGCGAAGTGGTGGCGATGTCTCTGGCACACAGGTTTTCCGTATTCCCCTGGCTCATCGCCTTCTCTACATCCTGTAGCGACACGATCCCGTAGAGCTCCTTGTTCTCATCCAGGACCATGAAGCCGTGGTGATGGCTCCGGGTGAGTTTGTGAGCCACCTCCTGTACCGGCATGTCCATGGGGACGGTCTCCACATCGACACTCATCGCCTCCCCTACCAGGATCCCCTCCATGATATCGACGACCCGGCCGCGCAACAGCCGGATACCCCGCCGGCTCAGCTTCAAGGTATAGATCGATTCCGCGTACGCCCGCTCGGCCAGGAAGGTGCTCATGACCGTAGCCAGCATCAGGGGAAGGATGATGCGGTAATCCCCGGTCATCTCGAACAGGATGAGGACAGAGGTGATGGGCGCATGAGCCGCTGCGGCAAACACGGCCGCCATCCCTACCAGCGCATAGGCACCAGGAAGGGCGGTGAAGGTGGGGAACAGGGTGTGCACAACCGTACCAAAGCTTCCCCCCAGCATGGCTCCCAAAAACAGGGAAGGGGCAAAGATCCCACCCGATCCGCCCGATCCCAGGGTCAGGGAGGTGGCAAGCAGCTTTACCAGCAAAAGCAGGGCCATGAAGGAGAGGGGGAGCCCGTTGTGCAGGGCCTGCTCAATGGCGCCGTACCCCACACCAAAGATGTGGGGGAAGAAGAAGCCAAGAACACCGATGAGTACCCCGCCCACCGCTGGCTTCAGATATTCCGGAATCTGCCAGGCATTGAAGATATCCTCGAATCTATAGAGGACCAGGACAAAGAACAGGCCCACCACCGCGGCCAGCACACCTAACACGACATAGAGCGGGAACTCCCAGAGGCTCACCAGGGAATAAGGGGGCACGGCAAAGGCGGGTACATCCCCGAAGACGGCGCGTCCGATGACACTGGCGGTCACCGAGGAGATGACCACCGTGCTGAAATAGGTACCGCTGAACTCCCCCAGGATCACCTCCAGGGCAAAGATGGTCCCGGCAATCGGTGCGTTAAAGGTGGCCGCAATGCCTCCGGCTGCCCCGCAGGCCACCAGGTTCCGCACCCGCTGATCGGAGAGCCTGAGCCACTGCCCGAGGGTCGATCCCAGGGCAGAGCCGATCTGCGCGATGGGGCCTTCTCGCCCCACCGACCCCCCTGTACCGATACAGATGGAGGAGGCCAGAGCCTTGATCACGGCGACAATGGGACGGATGCGTCCTCCACGGAGGGCAATGGCCTCCATGACCTCCGGCACCCCGTGTCCTCTGGCTTCCCGGGCAAAGAAATAGATGAGTGGTCCCACCAGGAGCCCACCCAGGGCCGGGATAACGATGACATGATACGCACCCAGAAAGGCCAGGACTCGATTCCCACCGGTGAAAGCCAGCCGGGTGATGGCCTCGATGAGCCAGCGGAAGACGATCGCTCCGATGCCAGCCCCGATACCTGTGGCCAGGGCGGTGCTGATCAAAATGGTGGTCTGTGACGGCTGCAGGCGATCCAGGACGTGGACCAGTCCTCCCATCAGCCGGTGCCGGTTGCTCCCCGACCGGCGAACCAGGCCCATAACGAGACTCCTCTGAGCACAGGGGCAAGGCCTGTTACCCCTGCGCTAAAGACAAAGAAAGAGGCCAAAAACGTCCTTCATCGGCCATTCACAAAGCAGTGCTCCAGTTCCTCTACACAAGCCTTGGTGGCAAAGACGGTGATGTGATCCCCGGTCTTCAACGAGGTGTTGCCATGAGGGATCAGGGTCTGTCCATCTCGCCGGATCGCCACCAGGACCGCATCCTGGGGCAACGGGAGTTGATCAACCCGCTTCCCTACGGCCGGCGAGTCCCCGTTGAGATCGAACTCCATAAAATCGACTTCCGGTTTCTCCTCTGCCTGTCGCTGCAGGAGTCGCTGCTGGATCGTCTCCCGCCGCAAGATGGCCCGGTGATAAGCGCGGATGATATCGTATCGCCGGATCAGGCCGACGATCTTCTTCGGGTTTTGCGGGTCTACCACCGGCAGGCGTCCTACATCCCGGGTATCGAGTCGCTCCAGTGCGGTAAGAAGGGTATCGTGCGGGTACACGGTCAGAAGCGAGGTGGTGGCGATATCCTTGGCCCGCAGGTTCTCTACTCGCCCATTGCTCAGGGCTTTTTCTACATCCTGCAGTGATACGATCCCATAGAGTTCCCCCTTTTCATCCAGCACGATAAAGCCGTGGTGATGACTGCGGGTAAGCTTCTGGGCCACGTCTCGTACCGGCATGTCCATGGGCACCGTCTCCACATCGACACTCATCGCTTCCCCTACCAGGATCCCCTCCATGATATCGACCATGCGGCCACGCACCAGGCGAACCCCTCGTCGAGTGAGCTTGAGGGTATAGATCGAATCCTTCTGAAAACACTCTGCCACCATGGTACTGATAACGGTGGAGATCATCAAGGGGAGAATGATGCGATAGTCGTTGGTCATCTCGAAGAGAATGAGAATACCGGTGATTGGGGCCCTGGCTGCTGCAGAGAAGACGGCAGACATCCCGACCACCGCGTACGCACCGGAAGAGGCGGTGATGTCAGGGAAAAAGGTATGCATCACCGTGCCAAACGCCCCTCCCAGCATGGCCCCGGTAAACAGGGCCGGGGCAAAGACACCTCCCGAGTTTCCTGAACCGAGGGTAAAGGAGGTGGCGAGGATCTTCATGAACATGAGGATGAGCAGGAGATACAGGGGAAGATCACTGGTCAGGGCCCGCTCGATGGTCTCAAATCCGGAGCCAAAAACATGGGAGTAATAGATACCGATCAGCCCGACAAAGATCCCCCCTACCGCCGGCTTGAGGGCATCGGGGAACTTCCACTCATCGAACAGGTCTTCCAGTTTATAGAGCAGGTTGACAAAGAGGAGGGCGGCAAAGGCGGAGAGGAGACCGAGGAGCACGTAGAAGATCAGTTCACGGGGATCGTGGAGGGAGTATTCGGGAATAATGAAGGCCGGGGTATCACCGAGGAAGACCCGGCTGATCACGCTGGCGGTTACCGCCGAGATCACCACCGTACTGAAATTGCCGATGCTAAATTCACCCAGGATCACCTCCAGGGAGAAGATCACCCCGGCGATCGGGGCATTGAAGGTCGCCGCGATTCCGGCCGCTGCCCCGCAGGCGACCAGGTTTTTGATCCGCTGTTCCGACATCTTGAAGAGCTGACCGATGGTAGAACCGAAGGAGGCTCCGATCTGGACGATCGGTCCTTCCCGTCCGGCCGACCCACCAGACCCGATACAGAAGGAGGAAGCGAGAGCCTTCACCACCACCACGCGGGGGCGGATGCGTCCCCCCTGCAGGGCAATCGCCATCATCACTTCGGGCACCCCATGCCCTTTAGCCTCACTGGCCAGGTAGGTGATGAGGGGACCGGCCAGCAGTCCTCCCAGTACGGGGACCAGGACAATGGAGAACCTGCCCAGAAAGGCAAATTCCCCCTGTATCGGCCCAAAGGAGAGTTCATTAAACAGGGCGATCATGCGGATGAAAAAGACCGCTCCCAATCCGGTTCCTACCCCGACCAGGACCGCACTCAAGAGGAGGATCAAGTTGTACGCAGGCTGCCAGCGATCAAGGATCTGTGCCAGTCTATCGGCGAGCGAGTACCAGCGTTTTCTCTGTGCAGAACCCTCTCTAGACATTCCCCCTGTCCCTTCTTCAAGTATAGATTTTACTCTGGTAAATTCCAAGGAAGGTTTAGACCTGCAGAATCATCAAAGGTCGAATCTTACCGATTCTAAATGAACCTGGTACAGCAGGCTCTGCAGTCCCTGCAGAGCCGGTACCGTATGGAGAAGGGGAAAGAAGAGCCGCTCTCTCCCCTTGTGCTATTCTATACTATTTTAGCGAACAAAAACAAGAAAGCAAGGGATTTTGCTATTATCCTCCTGGCACGTCTCCCTTTTCTTCACCCGTATACTGCCATAGCCGGTGACCGTTCTCTTTGAGCCAGCGGCGGTGTCGGGCAAAGTCGGGGAGATGACGCCCCACCGTGGCCCAGAAGGCGGGAGAGTGGTTCAGGTGCAGGCGATGCGCCAGCTCATGCACGATGACGTAGTCGATGACCGGTGGCGGGGCCAAGATCAACCGCCAGTTAAAATTGAGGTTCCCCTGCCGGGAGCAACTCCCCCAGCGGGTTTTCTGTTCCCGAATGGTAATCCGCCCAAAGGTCACCCCCATCCGCTCTGCCCAGTAGCGGGTTCTTTGCGTGAAGTAACGCCGGGCTTCTTCGCGATAGGCCGTCTCTGGCCGGGATAAATGAGCGGGAAACTCTCCCGGAGTTGCCTGCAGGAGGGAGAGGTGCTTGCGGATCCAGCCGGCCCGCTGTTGCAGCACCTCCGGAACTTTCTGTAGGGACCAGCCTCGGGGTAAGGTCACCACCAGTCCTTGCGTAGGAGTGATCTCGATACGCAGGTATCTGGCTCGCTGGCTTCGCCGTACCGTGTAGGAGATCGACTCTCCCTGCAGGACGATCCTACCTGTGTGTCTCTGTTGCAGCCCTGTTCACTCCTTTCTGAAGATCACCTCGCAGAGGACGTTGGACACAGAGGAGTTGAAGTCCCTCTACACGTCCGGCATGCACTGTGCCTGACACGGATACCGGCAGATCAGGCCAGGGGGATGGTCAGGTGGTATCCATACGGACCCCGCTGGATCAGGAGGAGGGCCTTATCCCGGTAAAGCAAGGTGGATACGGCCTTATAAAAGTCGCCTGCATCCTTGATTTCGACATTGTTCAGCTTGTGAATCACATCCCCACGCTGTATCCCGATCTGGTCGGCAAGACTCCCCGGGATGACATGTGTAACCACTGCCCCTTCCCGTGTCTGGAGACGGCGCTGCCACTCCCTGGTCAGGGAACCGACCTCCACCCCCAGGAGGTCACGTGCCACCTCATCGGCAAGCTGCGGGGGAAAATCGATCGTTTTTACCGTAACGTCTAGACGCTTTCCCCGGCGGGAAAGGGTAAAGCGGAGTTCTTCTCCCGGGGTTACACCACGCAGGAAGAGCAGATAATCCTCCTTGTCCTTGATCCTCTTCCCGTTGATCGCACTGATCACGTCCCCCCGGCGTAGCCTGCTTTGCTCGGCCGGGCTCCCCTTAATCACCCGGGTAATGATCACCCCTTCGCTCCCTGCGTACTGCAGTGCCTCGGCCAACTGTGGGGTCAGATCCTGGACAAAGAGCCCGAGCCATACCGGCCGGACCTCACCATAGTGGATCAGTTCATCGACAATACGCCGTGCCTTGTCGATGGGGATGGCAAAACCGATCCCCTGCCCTTCACTATAGATCGCCGTGTTGATGCCGATCAGCTCGCCATTGATATTCAGAAGCGGTCCTCCAC
>RFHZ01000387.1 GCA_003696125.1 Nitrospinota bacterium | reverse complement strand
CTCGAACGGCTGGAATTCTCCCCGGCCGATTTCGGAACGACTGGCCAGGATGACCGGCCTTTCGGTGAGCCGGTGGTTTGCCTGGATCTGCTCCCCGTTCAGCCAGGCTCCCTGGCCTTTGATGGCGGTGAACAGTTCTCCCCGGGCAGGGTTATAGACGGCACCCAGCACCGGCTTCCCTGCTTCGACCAGGGCTACCGAGACGGCAAACTCGGGGATGTTCCCGACAAACTCCTTGGTGCCGTCAATCGGATCCACAATCCAGACCCGCCTGCGGCCCAAACGTTCCGGATTATCCCGGGTCTCTTCTGACAACCAGCCATACCCGGGAAACGGATCGAGCAACATCTCCTTTAAGATCCGGTTGGCGGTAAAATCTGCCGTCGTTACCGGGTCCTGGTTACTCTTGCGCGCGGTTTCAAACCCCTCCCGGGCCAGCCGCAAGACCGCCTGCCCTGCCCTGATTACCGCTTCCTGCAACACTTCCCCTTCCTTATGCCATTCCATCCTTCCTCCTCGTCTCTGCACAACACAACAAGACCGTCAAGCAATACCAATGTTCCTTACAGTTACTGACATTGTAACATGCCTCTCCTCCGCTGACCACCTCCAATTGCAGGCAGGCGTGCCCTCCCCAACGACCGGAAGTGTTAGGAGAAAAGCACCAGTTCTCATCAGACCGGTAGAGAGAGAATCACGAAACGGCTGGCAACAGAGGGGCCTTCCCCTTCCCAGGCCTGCTGGCATACTCCTTGCTCGGGTCAAAAGAGGCGAGTCAGGCCCACCTGCCGTGTAAGGCTGGGGAAGAAAAAACGACTCAGCACTGGGAGCCCTCCTCGAGGAGAGGGAATATTTCAGGTAGATGCTGACGTCTTAATAGTAGGCGCAGAGAAGAGAAGGGAATACCCATGTGGAAAAGGCGCAAACGACATCAGTTTGAACGGCTTACCCAGCCACATCTGCATACACTCTACTCTCTAGCCTTGCAGATGACTAGAGACCCAGCCGATGCGGAAGATATGGTCCAGGAAACGTATGTAAAAGCCTATAAGGCCTTTGATCAGCTCAAGGATCGGAGCCGGTGTAAGGCCTGGCTACTCAAAATCGCGATCAATATCTACCGAGATTGGTATCGTAAGATGATGCGAGAACCGATGCACATCTCTTTCGATGGTTCTGCTCCCCTCCTGCAACTCCTGGGAAATCACCGGGAAAACCCGGAACGACTGGTAGTGGATAAGACGATGGGAGAAGAGGTACAGCTCGCTTTGGATGAACTCCCCCCTGAATTTAAGATCGTCATCCTGCTCGCCGATGTCGAAGAACTCAGCTATCGAGAGATCGCCGAAATCCTCGACTGCCCTATCGGTACGGTGATGTCCAGGATTCATCGAGGGAGAAAACTCTTACGTTCCAGCCTCTGCGAATATGCCCGGCGTTTTGGGTATGTGTGCTAAAGGAGATATCTCGGTGTCACAGGACATCCTGATCGTAGAAAGTGACCGACACCTGGCCCGCTACCTGGGAGGCTTTTTAGAGGAGAAGGGGTATAGGATCAGCTATGCGGAAAGCAGAGGGGAAGGGCTCCGTCTGGCCGAAGAGCAGCAGCCGGATATCATCTTACTCGACCTGCAACTCCCCGATGGTGACGGACTCGAGTTGCTCCAGAGCTTGAGCAGACATGTCCCTGGTGTCAGCATCATCGTGATGACCGCCTCCGGGTCTATTGCCGACAGTGTAAAAGCGATGAAGTTAGGGGCGATGGACTACCTGCTTAAACCGATCGATCGGGAAGCAGTGGCCACTCTCCTGACCCATGGCGGGCAAGGGCCTGATCGAACCGCCCCTCGGCCTGGAATTCCTGAACAGATCATTGGCCGTTCTCCCCCCATGAAACGTCTCTTCTACCTCCTGGACCAGATCACACGGGCAGAAAAGGAGGGGTTGTGCCCGGCAATTCTTATCCAGGGGGAGACAGGAACGGGCAAGGAGCTTGTGGCCAAGGCGATCCATCAACGGAGTCCCCGTGCCCGCTTCCCCTT
>RFHZ01000386.1 GCA_003696125.1 Nitrospinota bacterium | reverse complement strand
TTTGCCGTCATTGCCGTCATGCGGGAAGCCATCGATCGGGTCAGGGCGGGGAAGGGACCGGTCTTGATTGAGGCGGTGACCTACCGCATCGGTGCCCATACCACGGCAGATGATCCCACCCGCTATCGGCCGGAACAGGAGCTTGCCGTGTGGGTGCAGCGCGACCCGATAAAGCGCTTCCGGCTGTATCTCCAGCAAAAAGGTCTCTGGTCGGAGAGCTGGGAGGAGGAAATAAAGACAGAGTCTGCGGAGCGGATCGAGGCCGCGGTGGTCCAGATGGAAGAGAGCCTTCCACCTGCGCCGGAAGATGTCTTCCGCTATACGTTTGCGCAACTCACCCCTCCTCTCCA
Source organism: Nitrospinota bacterium (assembly GCA_003696125.1). Taxonomy (GTDB): domain Bacteria; phylum Tectomicrobia; class Entotheonellia; order J063; family J063; genus J063. The sequence continues at coordinate 2,656 of RFHZ01000386.1, read as the reverse complement.
GGAACAGCAGGACGACTTTCTGGCCTTCCTGGCCCAGCAGAAGGAGGAGTGATATGGCAAAGATGACCATGGTGGAAGCGATCAATCAGGCCTTGCGGGAAGAGATGGAGCGGGACGACACCGTCTTGGTTCTGGGAGAAGATGTGGGAAAGGCGGGAGGGGTATTCCGGGTGACCGATGGGCTGCAGGCCCGCTTTGGGGAAGAGCGGGTCATCGATACGCCGCTGGCCGAGTCGGCCATTGTCGGCGTGGCCTTTGGTCTGGCCGTGGCCGGGATGAAGCCGATTGCCGAGATCCAGTTCATGGGGTTCCTCTATCCGGCCTACGATCAGATCCTCTGCCATATCAGCCGGATCCGGACCCGTTCGCGCGGCCGGTTTACCTGCCCTATGGTGATTCGGATGCCGTACGGGGGTGGGATTCATGCTCCAGAACACCATTCTGAGAGCACGGAAGCGGTACTGGCCCACACGCCAGGTATCAAGGTACTCATCCCCTCTACACCACAGGATGCCAAGGGACTCCTCCTTTCCGCCATCCGCGATCCGGACCCGGTGATCTTCCTGGAGCCCAAACGGATTTATCGGGCCATCCGGGGAGAGGTCCCGGAGGGAGAGTACACCGTGCCTATCGGAAAGGCGAGGGTGGTGCAGGAAGGGGAGGATGTGACGGTTATCTGCTGGGGAGCCATGGTCCGCGAGGTGCTCAACGCGGCAGAACTGCTCGATGGGCAGGGGGTCTCGCTGGAGATCATCGATCTTCGGACCATCTCTCCCATGGATAGCGAGGCGATCATCGCCTCGGTCCGGAAGACGGGTCGGGCGGTGGTGGTACATGAAGCTCCCCGCACCTGTGGCCTGGGTGCGGAGATCGTGGCCCAGATCAACGAAAAGGCGCTCCTTTCTTTGGAAGCGCCGGTGGAGCGGGTGACCGGCTTTGATACGGTGGTCCCTCTTCCCCGTTCCGAACACTTTTACCTCCCAACTCCAGAGCGGATTATACAAGGGATAGAGCGAGTGCTGAAGTTCTAAGGAGACCGGTATGGCGTTCGAGTTTCGCTTCCCCGATGTGGGAGAAGGGATTGTCGAAGGGGAAATCGTTCGGGTATTGGTGCAGGAAGGGGAGAAGGTCAGACTCGACCAGCCCCTGTTTGAGGTAGAGACGGATAAAGCGGTGGTCACCATCCCTTCCCCCCGGGCAGGGACCATCCGGGAAATCGCGGTGCGCGAAGGGGAGATAATCAAGGTCGGCCAGACCATGGTCGTTATCGAAGAGGTGGAAGCCGCAACCTCCTCTGCCACCGTGGTGGGGGCCCTGGAAGAGGCTCCTCCGGTGGAAGAACCCTCTGCTCCTCCCTCCCGAGCCAGAGGGAAAGGAGAGCGCCGCATCCTGGCCATCCCCTCGGTGCGGAAACTGGCTGCCGAACTGGGGGTAGACCTGGCCGGTATCGAAGGGACGGGCAGCGGTGGACGCATCACACGAGAGGATGTCTTGCGGGCGGCAGAGAGACAGAAGGCGGTGGCCGTTTCCCCTGAACCGGCACCGACAGCCAGAGAAGAGATCGAGATCGTGCCGCTGCGCCGGTTGCGCCGTACCATCGCCCAGGCCATGGTCAAGTCCAAGGCTACCATCCCTCATGTGACCGGTACCGATGAGGTGGATGTGACCCTCTTGAGCGAGGTGCGCGACCGGGCCAGGGAGGTGGCACAACAGCAAGGAATCCGGCTCACTTTCCTCCCCTTCCTGATCAAAGCGGTGGTGGCTGGCCTGATCCGGCATCCCTTCCTCAACGCCTCTCTGGATGAAGAGAAAGAAGAGATCATTTTGAAGAAGTTCTACCATATCGGGGTGGCGACCCATACCGAGGAGGGATTGATCGTACCGGTCATCAAGAACGCGGACCAAAAGAGCATCCTGCAACTGGCCCGGGAGGTGGAGGAGCTCTCGCAAAAGGCACGAGAGCGCACCATAGATTTTGCCGATCTCCACGGGGGCACCTTTACCATCACCAATTACGGGGCGGTAGGGGGGATATTCGGGACCCCGATCATCCGACACCCGGAAGTGGCCATCCTGGGGGTGGGAAAGATGCTGGAAAAACCGGTGGTCCATCAGGGGGCGGTGGTGGTCCGCAAGATCCTTCCCCTGTCCCTTTCCTTTGATCACCGGGTGATCGATGGCGTGGTGGCCCAGCGTTTTCTCAACACGGTAATGGAGCGACTGGAAAATCCGTACCAACTCCTCCTGGAACTGTGATCTTGCCTTGCAGAGGAGGCGTTCCTTCCCGTTCGTGGAGCGATCATCGCGTCCCCTTGCTCCCACAGAAAACCGATGATTAAAGGCCCGCCGTGCCTTGACAAGGGGAAAAGGGGTATGCTATGTTATCCCTACTGTCCTGTCCTCTCCGAGCAACCGACCCGAGAAGAGAGAATTCCAGGCGCGGTCATAAGGGCGATTAACGCGGTATTTTCCTGAGGGGTATAATGGAGAAAACCACCACTGGCTGGAGACGTACCGATTACTGCGGTACGCTGCGTACCACCGATGTGAGCAGAGAGGTCATCCTGATGGGGTGGGTTCACCGCCGACGAGATCACGGTGGGCTCATCTTCATCGATATGCGCGATCGAACAGGACTGGTCCAGGTTGTCTTCAA
>RFHZ01000385.1 GCA_003696125.1 Nitrospinota bacterium | reverse complement strand
TCCCTGGACCTTCTGCGGTATTCCGGCCATCTCCATCCCTTCCGGCCTCAGCGAGGAGGGCCTCCCTTTCGGCATCCAGCTGGCCAGTCCTCCTTTTACCGAAGCCAGGCTCCTGGCAGCGGCTCACTGGTGTGAAGGGGTGATCGATTTCCGGGAAGAGCCCCGCTTGAGGAACTCGACTATGTTACCTTAACCGCAGAGTTCGCAGAGAACGCGGGAAGGAGGGGGGAGTTTTTTTCACGCATCCCAGAAATATCCCCTGCGTTTTCAGTGTTCTCTAAGGTGGTAGCCATGGCTACTCAATGGTCATTATCGCAATTTCGGTGCAAGAAAGCACAATATATGCTGAATACATATACGAACAGAAAGACAGTTTGTGAGGTAGGCGTATGCTCATCAAGATCAAGAGACCTTCTGATTGCCGGGAATCAGAAGTCACCGATAAACGACTCTATTTAGAGCGACGGCGCTTCCTGCGTCTCGCCTGGGGTACGGTGCTGGCCACGGCGGCCGGTGTGGTTGGACCAGAGTTGGGTTCTCCCCGGCCAGCTCTGGCCGGGGAGAAGCTGAAGGGAGTTCGCAAAGGCCCGTTCAGCACCGACGAAGAACTGACCCCCTATAAGGCGGTAACGACCTATAATAACTTCTACGAATTCGCGACCGATAAGCGGTCGCCAGCCGAACTGGCCAAGAACTTCCAGACCAAACCGTGGACGGTGGCGATAGAAGGGGAGGTGAAAAAGCCGGCGGTATACGCTTTAGAAGACCTCCTCAAGCCGCATCCCCTTGAGGAGAGGATCTATCGCCTGCGCTGTGTAGAGGCCTGGTCTATGGTCATCCCCTGGGTGGGATTCCCCTTAGGGGACCTGATCAAACGGCTTGAGCCGACCTCCAAGGCAAAGTATGTGGAGTTCGTCACCCTGTACGATCCGGAACAGATGCCTGGCCAACGCTACCCGGTCCTCAAATGGCCCTATGTGGAAGGGTTGCGCATGGATGAGGCCATGCACCCCCTGACCATCCTGGCCGTTGGCCTTTACGGCGAAGTGCTTCCCAACCAGAATGGAGCCCCCCTCCGGCTGGTGGTGCCTTGGAAATACGGATTTAAGAGTATAAAGTCGATCGTTAAGATCCGTTTTGTGGAACAGCAGCCGGTGACTACCTGGCACAGGGCAGCCCCTCACGAGTACGGCTTTTATGCCAACGTCAACCCCGAGGTAGACCATCCTCGCTGGAGCCAGGCTCGCGAGCGCCGGATCGGGGAATTCTTCAAGCGGAAGACCCTGATGTTCAACGGCTATGCGGAGGAGGTGGCCCATCTGTATGCGGGAATGGATCTGAGGAAGTACTATTGAACGTGAGCAGGGCGCAGACTCCAAAGGGGATGCAGGCTACCAAAGCCGGGATCTTTCTCCTCTGCCTGCTCCCCTTTGTCTTATTGGTTTGGGATACCTTCACCGGGAATCTGGGGGCCAATCCGGTGGAGACGATCACCCGGCGGACCGGGATTTGGGGACTCCGTTTTCTCCTGATCACGTTGAGCGTGACCCCGCTGCGGCGGCTCTCCGGCTGGAATCGACTGATCCGCTTCCGGCGGATGTTCGGCCTGTTCGCCTTTTTTTACGCCAGCCTCCACTTCCTGACCTACCTGGTCTTTGACCAGTTCTTTTCGCTGGCAGGAATCTGGGATGATATTGCCAAGCGTCCCTATATCACGGCCGGTTTTACCGGCTATGTCCTGCTGTTCCCCCTGGCCGTCACCTCGACCAGGCGCCTGATCAAATGGCTGGGGGGGAAACGCTGGCAGCAACTCCACCGCCTGGTCTATGTCATCGCCATCATCGGGGTAGTGCATTTCTTCTGGCTGGTGAAGGCAGATATCCGCCGCCCCTTCAACTATGCCCTTCTCCTGGGGCTTCTTCTGGCCTACCGGATCGGCGCAAAGTATCTCGGTGCCGGGCTAAAGAGCAGGCAGAAATCTCTGTTGCGCTGAGCCGGTAGGCCAGCATCATGAGCTCTGCCTCAATCTCTGTTGCAGGTAAGCCTGGAATTCTCGTCCCGGGATCACCGGGTCCTCTAAGAAGTAGTCGGTCGGAATGGTCTCGGTAGTAACCGCCACCCGGAGGAAGGCAGGTCGATCCAGAGCGGCGAGCTCCTGCAGGGTGGATCGCAAGCCCTCCAGAGTCGTTGCCTCGCGGGCTTCCAGGCCAAAGGCCTGCGCAACGCGGACGAAGTCGGTACTCTGGGCCGCCGTGGGTTGCCCTCCGGTCGCTGCGTACACGCCGTTGTCCATGAGGATGAGCAGCAGCTTTCGTGGCTGGAGCATACCGATCGTGCTCAGGACCGAGAGTCCCATCAACAGGCTCCCATCCCCCTCTATCACGATCACCTTGTCTACCGGTGCTTCTTCCAGTCCCAAAGCCAGACCGAGGGCAATCGGAACGGGAAGTCCCATCGAATCGAGGATAGGGAGATGGTTGGCTCGCCGGCCAACCAGGGCCATCATCTCCCGTACCGTGCCGCCCAGGGTTAAGACAATCGGTTGATCGGGGAAGAGCTCGGCGATCAGCTTGAGCGCTTCAGGTCTATTCATCTTATCCTCCCATCAGGTTACAGAGGACCATGATCGGCCGGTGGGTAATGCGGGAAAAGGCATACGCTTTCACCAGAGCAGGCCGCCATTCCTCCACCGGGGTGCGGCTGTCCAGACTGAAGTAGCGGATGTGAGACGCCTCCAGGATGGCTTCGGTACGTTCGGAAAAGGTGTGGATCATGGAGTTGTACTCTCCCAGGCCGCCCCGGCGGGCCACGATGTACAACTGGGGGATGTGATAAGCCTGGGGAAAGGTCAGGAGAGCGGTCAACAGGTTCCCGATCCCATTATCCTGGATGATCATGACCGCCCGGCGTCCAGCCAGTTCGAGACCGGCCAAGATGCCGACCCCTTCTTCCTCGCGGGGAATAGGGAAGACCCGGGTCTGGGGTCGAGAGAGACAGTAATTGATGACCCGTTTCAGAGTACTGCTGGGCAGGTAGAGGATATACTCAGGGTTGATCTCCTCCAGCGCCTCGATAATCGCCTGACTTCCGGCTTCATTGGTAGCCATTTATCTCCTCCCTGCTGTTCCCATAGTCGACGCTTCTCCACGTATGCTACAGAAAGTATACACCAGAAATCGGGAAAGAGACAAGAAGTAGAGGGGAGGGGAGGAGGCAGCATCAACCCCCTTCCGCCATCACCCTCACCGCGCGATGTACTTTACTCCTGGCCGGGACAGAGACGCGGGATCCCAGAATGCTCTCTTGGACCTCCACCCCTCTCTCCAGCACCACCTGATCCCAAAGCAGACTGGCAGAGAGGGTGACGTCGTCACCGATGCGGCAGTTATCACCCACCACGACAAACGGCCCTAACCGAACCCGCTTCCCGAGCCGGACATCGTGTCCGAGCAGGAGAGGGGGAGTAAGGGTGCTGCCGGGAGAGCGGGCATAAGGGGTTTCGGTGGCAACCGGTGCAAGGGGAAAGAGAGGAGCAGGGCGGGAGAGGAGGTCAAAGTGGGTTTGCAAATAGCGGGCCGGTGTACCAATATCGGACCAGTACCCGGAGGTGACATATCCCCAGAAGGGGAGGTTTTCTCGCAGCAGAGCAGGATAGACCGTCCCGGTTAACAGGGCAAAGCCCTGGGCAGGGAGCAGGTCCTGCACCGATGGCTCCAGGATTTGGACCCCGGTAAAGGTGTAAGGGTAGAGGGGGCTGCTGTGCGGGCGTTTCACCTCCAGGAACTGCTCGATCCTTCCCCTCTTATCCGTCCAGATGATCCCATAGCCATGCGTGGAACGGTAAGGGGTGAGGGCCAGAGTGGCCCAGGATTTCCGGTCCTGGTGAAAGCGGATGAAGGCAGGGAGATCGATGTCGAGAAGAACATCACCGTGTATGACGAGTAGCGGTTCCTTCTCCCAGAAGGAGGCAACCTGGCGTAGGGCACCCGCGGTACCCAGCAGTGCCGACTCCGGGGAATAGAAGATCTCTAACCCCCAGCGTTTCCCATCACCATAACGCTGAGGGATGAGCCGGGGGAGATGGTGGAGATTGATCATGATTTCTCCTATACCGCTCTGGCGCAACAGTTGCAGAGTATAGTCGAGAAGGGCCCGGTTTAAGACAGGAACCAACGGTTTGGGAAGCAGGGAAGTCAGGGGCTGCAGGCGGGTTCCCAAACCAGCGGCAAGCACCATGGCCTTCACTGGAGTCCCTCCCTCCTCCCCCGCAGAGGAGAGAGATAGGCATTCAGCTTGGGTTTGGCATAAGGGGGGGAGAGAGGAGCTCGCTTCTTATGCTCACCCCAAAACCTCTTCCGCTGCTTGATCAGTTTATAGATGCCGAGCAGAGCCGAAGAGAGGAGGATACCGACAATCATGCCTCCGATGGCATCCAGGGGGTAGTGCACGCCGACGTAGATGCGGGAGTAAGCCACCAGGAAGGCCAAACTGTAAAGGGCTCCCCGCAGTCTGGGATAGAAAAACCCGAAAAAGACGACCTGGGCGGTGGTGTTGACGACATGAGAAGAGGGGAAGGAGAAAGAAGAGGTGCAACTCACCAGCAGGCGCACGGTAGGAAGCGCAAGGCAGGGGCGGGGACGATAGAAGAAGCTTTTGAGGAGGTGGCTGCTGACGAAATCGCTGATGCCGAGAAGGATAAGGGCAAAGATGAGGATCTCCCGCTCCTTCCTCCCCCCCCAGAGGAAAAAGACGATCCCACCGATGATGAGTCCTAAGCGGAAGTTGTTAATACTGGTAATAAAGGGCATAAATACATCGAGGACACCGGTGTGGAGCGTCCCATTGATGAGGGTGAAAAGGGAGCGATCCAGTTGGAGAAGTAGCTGCCATACTGCAAAATCCATGGTTCCTTACCTTTCCTCATCAGGCCATAGAAGACTCAATAGCCAGGTGGCCGGTCCTCAGAAATCCCGCCACGAAAATCGATACAGTGAAAAAGAGAGAAGCTCCGTATTCGTACCCCGGAATAATAGATGGGAAGGGTATCGAGAAGGGTACAGGTACGGAACGCAGAACGAAGTTTTAAAGGGAGTCGTGAACCCTGTTGGATGTAAAAGGCGTCACTCCCCTCCAGGCGATCCAAACCTCCCCACAGGTCGTACTGGTTCAGACGCCGGCCCAGGTTCAGGCAATAGGTGCGGGGCTGGCCTTCGACATAAAAGGCGAGCTCACTGGCGATCTGATAGCGATTGCTGGCCAGAAAGAGCGCGGGAGAGGAGGGGCCTGCACTTCGTTTCGGAAGGTACTCTGCCTGCCATCGGCTTACCCACTCTCCCAGGCTCTTCCAGCCGCGGAGCCGGCTGGTAGGATCCATCTGGACGGGGAGAGGGAATCCGAGTAATCCTGGAAGCTGGGGGAAATGTCCGAGCAGGGTAAGCGTAAAACTCAAGAGAAGAGCCAGCAGGATAAAGCAGAGCAAGGGACCTGGTGGTTGTCTTCTGCCACCAGGAGCGATAACAGGCGGATATGCCTTCGTCTGGTGGGAAGAGGGGGATAGCCAGGAAGAAAAGAGGGCAACCGTGGCGATAAAGGCAGGGAGATAGGCCGCTGCCGGCCAGTTGGCCTGCACCTTCTGGCGAAGACTCAACAGCAGGTAAGATCCAAAGAGCGGGAAGAAAAAGGCGCTGACAAAAAGGGGAAACCGTTCCCGGTGCTTGCATGCCCGCCTCAGCATACCGGCCATGCTGTAAAGCAGGGCCGCAAAGAGGAGAGGGGAAAGCACCACGGCCTGTCCTCCCCAAAAGTCGAGGAAGGTTTCTACCATCTTCCAGGAAAAGGAGAACCCCAGTCCCTGTTCAACATGGGCCTGACCGAGCAGGTGGCGGAAGGAGACCCAGTCGTGGCGTTGATTCCAGAGGAGAACGGGGAGAGAGAAGAGCACCGCAATCCCCAGTCCCCCATAGAGTTCTTTGCGCCTGAGCCAGGAACGATCCTGGGGAGAAGAGAGGAGATAGATCAGCAGGGAGGGGAGGAAGAAGAGCATGGTGTATTTGCTCAAAAACCCGAGACCGATCATCATCCCCATAAGGAGCCAGCGCCATCCTTCCTGACGTGTGAGTGCCGTATAGGCCCAATAGAGCGCCCAGGTCCAGAAAAAGATGAGGGGAGGATCGATGGTCATGAGCAGGGCTCCTGCGGCATAGAGCGGCACGATGTGTAAGAGGAGGGTGGTAAAGAGAGCCAGGCGCCTGTCACGCAGGATCTCCCAGGTTAGACGGTACGTGAGGAGGGTCGTTCCCACAGAGAGAACAACCGCCCCCAGCCGGACCCCCAAAGGGGTATTGCCAGCGATCGCGGTCCAGAAGGCAATGATATAGGCGACCAGCGGGCCTTTGCTGTAATAACTCAGATCGAGCGCACGTGACCACTCCCAGTAATGCGTCTCGTCTGGTGCCAGATCGAGGAACTCCTGGCCGATGTACCAGAGACGAAAACCGGTCAAGACCATGAGGAACGCGAGCAGAGCCCATTCATACCGACCGATGAGGCCACTTTCCCGCTGCCGGAAGCCCGGGATCGCCTTGCGTGACAAAATCCTGTCCTTTCCCACTGCTAAGACGTTTGCGTTTCCGGTAGATTAATATCAGGTTTCGGATATAGACGAATGCCCCCATGCTTTGCCCTAAGATGAAGACCGGGTCCTGGCGATAAATGGCGTAGGACAGGAGCAGGAAGCTCCCGGCCAGGCTCAGGTACCAGAAGTGAATAGGGATGACACTCTCCCCCCGTTTCTCTGAAACGATCCACTGGACCAGGAAACGGCAGAAGAAGAGCAACTGTCCCAGGAGTCCCAAGCCGATCCATACGTTGATCATAGGCTTACTCGACAATCTTATAGCGCAGGGCCCGTTTCTGCATCCAGGCGACGGCCAGGCAATCGAGAAAGCTAGAAACGAGGCGATTGCGGATATTATACTTCGATTTCCCGTGCCTTCTGGGATGGTGCCGTACTTTCACTTCGGTAACGCGGAAGCCTTCCATCTTCACCAGTGTGGGGAGAAACCGATGCATACCGGTGAAGAGCTTCAACGATGCGAGGCACTCTCGACGGTACGCCTTTAACGAACAGCCGGTATCCCGGATCTGCTCCTGTGTGATCCAGTTGCGGACCGCATTGGCAATGCGAGCCGACACCAGCTTTATCCAGGGGTCCTGTCGTTGATACCGCCAGCCACACACCATGTCATACTCCTGCAACGCTTCCAGCAGGACCGGAATATCGGCGGGATCGTTCTGGAGATCTGCGTCCATGGTCACGATGATACGACCACGTGCCGCCTTAAATCCCGCATCTAAGGCTGCGGTTTGGCCCGCATTCTCCTGAAACCGGATCAAAACGAGACCTGGATAGTGATCGGCCATCTCCCGCAGGACAGCATAGCTCTTGTCTGTACTCCCATCATCGACACAGATGACTTCATAGGAGAGGCCAACCTCCTGCATCACCCGGCTGATGGCTCCAAGAAGGGGGGGGATGTTCTCCTCCTCATTATAGATAGGGATGACAATACTGAGCTCTGGCCCTGCCTGCTCAGATTGCTCCTCGCTCCTCACCACCTCTGTACCCACCCTACGCCCCTCTTTCTCAACGGGTATCTGAACGCCCCTTGGCTTTTCCTCCATAACCATTAGCACAAAATACCCGTGATCGCAAGTCAAAAGGCGCTTGCCGTGAGAGGCGTTGTGGCTCCTGGGGCAAGGCAGAGTAGCGGTGGTTCTCTCCGCTTTTCCCAGGACAATCTGTGGAACCTGCTTCGCGTAAAGAGAGGAGAGAGGAGGGATGGGAAGAGTGCCGGCTTACCTGGTAGTGATGGTAGAAGGAGGCGATGGTCACCACACTGAAGCCGAAGACGAAGAGGAGTTGAAAAGGGATGGCCGAGGGATCAAAGAAGCAGAGGATGACCAGCCCCAGCAGAGCGTAAAGGGCGAGGAAAGCTTCCAGGTAAAGGGTAATGGGAAGGGGAGCGGTGCGGTACTTCTTATCTATCCATTCCCCTTCTCTCCCCTCCAGGCAGAATTTGGGGGTGCGAACGAATTCGCTGCGGCGCTTGAGCAGGGCTTCCCCAATGGCGTGGGTATTGTTCACGGCAAACCCGATGCTCCCGGCCATAAAGAGAGGCAAAAAGAGGATCCGTTTCCACCAGTCCGGGTAGAGGACCTTCTGGGCCAGGGCATAAAAGAGAAACGAGCCTAAAAAGGCCAAGACAAAGACCGGCATGATGGCAAAGAACTCTCCATAGCTGCCGTGATTTTTCAGGAAGACCAGCGGGACATGGAGCAGGCTGGTCACGATGATACAGGGGAAGATGAGGCCGTTTGTGAGATGCAGCGTGGATTGGAGCTTAACGGGGAGTGGGACCGGACTACGCCAGAGCAAAGGGAGGATAAACCTGGCCGTCTCCATGGTCCCTTTGGCCCAGCGAAACTGTTGCGCCTTCAGGGCATTGATATCAGAAGGGAGTTCGGCCGGGGAAGGACAATCGACCAGGTAGCGTCCCTTCCAGCCACGCAGTTGGGCCCTGTAGCTCAGATCGAGATCCTCGGCTAACGTCTCCTCCCGCCAGTTTCCCGCATCTTCAATACAGTGTCGTCGCCAGATGCCCCCGGTACCGTTGAAGGTGATGAAGAGGCCGGCCCGCTCCCTGGCCTGCTGCTCCACCACAAAATAGCCATCAAGGGCTATGGCCTGAGCCTGCGTAAAAAAAGAGTATTCTGCATTGAGATGCTCCCAGCGGGTCTGCACCACCCCCACTTTGGGGTCCTGGAAGTAAGGGAGCGTCTTTTGCAGGAAATCGGGCCTGGGGATAAAATCGGCATCAAAGATGGCAATGAATTCTCCACGGGCCAGGGTCAGGCCATGTTTCAATGCCCCGGCCTTAAATCCCCCCCGGGTTTGGCGTCGAATGTGCTGGATATGATATCCCCGGGTTTGCAGTTCAGCGACCAGGGTAGCGATGATACCAGTTGTCTCATCGGTGGAGTCGTCGAGCACCTGAATTTCCAGCCTGTCACGGGGATAGTCGAGCTGGCTGACGGCCCGGATCAGGCGTTCGGCAACGTAGAGCTCATTGTAGATCGGAAGCTGAATCGTCACCCAGGGGT
>RFHZ01000384.1 GCA_003696125.1 Nitrospinota bacterium | reverse complement strand
CTCCTGCCCTGGCCGCCTCCATGGCCGCACAGAGACCAGCCGGTCCTCCTCCCACAATGGCCAATTCCACCCTCTTCATCTCGTCTCCTCCTCAAAACCGAGTCCCTCTTGCCTCTGTACCCGGCATCCCGGTTCAGCCAGGGTCATACAGGTGCGGGTGTTGGGTTGTCCGTTCACGATCATCCGGCAGTCATGACAGACCCCCATCCCGCAGAAGATGCCGCGCGGGTCGTGGCGTTTCGGGGTATAGCGCAGCACATACTTGCCTGCCGCCAGCAGGGCAGCGGCAATGGTTTCGCCTGGATAGGCGATAATGCGTTCCCCATCCACCTCGATCTCAAAGGGTGTCCCTCGATCGATCCCTTCAGGCATGCGCAAATCATCCGTTGGCATCAACCAATCTCCTCTTAGTAGCTATTACTAACATTTTTGCCCTTTAATGCCTCCTGTAGCCAGGCGTTACCGGAGAAACATTTTACCGCCGAGCATGCAGAGAACGCCGGGATACATAAGCAAAAATGCTCTGCGCCTTCGGCGTCCCCGGCGGTGTAAACTTGTAGACAGCGCGAAGTTCGTGGGGCAGAAAAGTGTTCAAACTGTTAGTCATGCCTACTTAGTGTTGAGTGTGAAAACCTCTGTGCCTGGTTTCTTGTCGTCAAGTGTTTCGTGTTCGGTGCGTAGGGGTGCAGCGCGCTGCGTCCTAACAGGCGTCCGGTGCCTCTTTGTGCCTGTCTATTATGGATCCAGTCCCCGTGCCGGTGAGCGGAGGAAGTGTTCTATGGTTTCGCGATCCACACCAGAAAAGCGCTCCAGGCTCAGGGCGTCGAGCGGGAGACTCGTTTTCCCTGTGGTTATCAGCTCGGTCATCAGCCGGCCCACGTACGGGGCCAGGGCGAAACCATGTCCGGAAAAACCGGTAGCGATCAGGAGTCCATCCAGACCAGGTCCCCCACCGAGAATCGGTAACCCGTCCAGGCACATCGCCTCTAACCCGATCCAGACCCGCACCAGGAGGCGTGAGCGCAGGTGGGGAAAGATGGCCGTGACATCGCGGGCACTCCCGCGAATACTGGTATGGTGAGGCCATCCCCGGTCTCGTGCCATATCCGGTGTGCCCGGCCAGCCTCCCCCG
>RFHZ01000383.1 GCA_003696125.1 Nitrospinota bacterium | reverse complement strand
GTACACGACCCGGTAGGAGGTGCGGTCAGGGTAGAGACGAACCCGCAAATCGTACGCTTCCTGGAGGCGTTGCTCCCAAAAATCCACCCTGATCTCCCGGTTCTCCTCCAGCAACAGGGCCGTCTCCCCCGCTCTCCTGGTTAAGAGGCGGATCGTGATGAGGGAATGGGGATTGATATAGCCGATACCCAGGAAGCGCTTCTGGTTATTGACCACAGTGACCAGTGCTCCGGGTGGATAGGCCGTTGGGGAGCCCACGATCTCATTGCTGAACACCCAGGGATGTCCGGCCCGGATGCGGCGGTCTCGACCCGGCTGCAGGGTGACCAGGGGGAGTTGCTCCCCGCCTTCTTCTGGCTGATACGAGCTCATGGGCGTCTCTCCCCCCTGTCCCCATCTCGTCGCGCCAGCAGTTCGGCCAGATGCATGACCTGCACCGGGCAGCGTTGCCGGTGCAGTTTCCCCCCGATCTGCATGAGACAGCCGGTATCATTGGCCACGAGGATCTCCGCTCCGCTGGCCAGAATATGCTCGACCTTCTCCTGCAAGATGGCATCCGATATGGCGCTGTACTTCAAGGAGAAGAGTCCCCCAAACCCGCAACACATGTCCGCCTTCTCCAGGGGGACCAGCTCGATTCCCTGCACGTGCTGGAGCAGGCGCCGGGGCTCTTCGTATACCCCTAACTCACGGAGCAGATGGCAGGAGTCGTGATAGGCCACCTTCACCGGACCGGTGTGAAGGGGGTCCGGTTCCGCTCTTCTATACACCGCTCCCACATCTTCGACCTGCAGGACCCGCACCAGAAACTGGGAGAATTCGAAGGTGCGGGCAGCAATGGCCTGGGCTTTGGCCTTGAGATGCGGCTCTGCGGCAAACAGCTCCGGGTAAAAGTTCCGCACCATGCTGGTACAGGAGCCGGAGGGGGCCACGATGTACTCGCTCTGCTCAAAGAGGGAAAGGAAGCGTTCGGCCAGCATCCTGGCTTCCCGGCGAAACCCGTCATTGAAGGCCGGCTGCCCACAGCAGGTCTGCGCTTCGGGAAACTCCACCTCTACCCCCAGTTCCTCCAGGATCTGGACCACACTCTTCCCCACCTCAGGGAAAAACTGATCGACGAGACAGGTGACAAACAACGAGACGCGCATCATTCCTCTCCTTTTTCTTCCCGCCACAGGAGCAGATGGACCTCTCCAGGACCGTGCACACCAACGGACAGGCTCAGCTCGATATCGGCAGAACGGCTCGGCCCGGTGATAAAGGTGATGCAACTCATCCAGTCGGCAGGGGCTCTCCTTCCTCCCTCCCCCTCCTGCAGGCGTCGGAAGAGGTCATCGAGTCCCGGCAAGACCTTCTCCGGCCGGAGAAGGGCGACATGTACCGGTGGGAGAAGGGAGACCAGCCGGCCTCGTCCCCTCCCGCTCAGCAAGACCAGTGTCCCGCTGTCGGCCAGGGCATAATCGGCCTCTGTGATCCCCAGGCCGGCCTTTTCTACCGTCTCTACCTCCCCCTTTCCGGCCGGAGAGATCGACACAGAAAGCCCTGGGGAGTTTAGCATCGCGTCGAGCCGGTCGAGCAGGGGAGTGGACCAGCGGACGATCTGCTCCACCTGGTGTCGTTTGATCACCTGGCCGAGGTATTCCCCTACGGCATCGAGCCCCTGAACGGTGACAAACTTCCCCCCGGCCAGTGTCCATTCTCTTTCCAGGGAGGCGAGCAGGGCCTCCTGTGGCCGGGAAGGTTCCTTCTGGACAGGCTGAGGTCTTGGTCTCTCCTCGGAAGCCGCTTCCCGCTCTCCATCCAGGATCTGGCGTATCGTTTGCAAAATCCTCTCTCTGCTACCGGTTTTCATCATATGCTATCCCTCCTTACGGTGCAGGCGTTGCGCCCGCTTTCGCCACCACTGCCGAAACGGCTCAGAAGCCAGCGGGGGCAGGTCTCGTGTCCGGGTCCAGGAGGAAAAGGGGAAGGGGAGGGTTTCCAGTTTTCCTTCGTGCAGGAAAGGACGCTGCAACAAGGCTCCCAGAGCCAGCAACCGTTCATAGAGTTTGGGGTGACGCATACAGAAAGCCCACAGGGCCATGAGGATCCGTTCTCCTCCCGAGGGCCCTCCTCCCCCTTCGGTCACCGGTCCAGCTTGCTCCGTGGCAACGATCCGGCTGCGGAGGTTGAGCAGGAGGTGAGGGATATCGATCTTCACCGGGCAGACCTCCCGGCAGGCCGCGCAGAGAGAAGAGGCATAGGGGAGCGCCGCCCCGCGGTGGAGTCCGACCAACTGGGGGGTGATCACCGCACCGATCGGCCCGGAATAGACCCAGCCATAGGCGTGTCCCCCTACCTTCTGGTACACCGGGCACACGTTCAGGCAGGCTCCACAGCGGAGGCAGTACAGCGATTCCCGCAGCTCCGGCTCCCGAAAGATCCGGGTACGCCCGTTATCGAGAATCACCAGATGCAGCTCCTCCGGCCCATCCGGTTCTTCCTCTCGTCGCGGTCCGGTGAGCAGGGAAACGTAGCTCGACATCTTCTGCCCGGTGGCGCTGCGAGCCAGGATCTGGAGGAAGACGGCCAGGTCGGCCAGGGTGGGAATGACCTTTTCCATCCCCATGACGGCCACATGGACAGGGGGAAGAGAAGTGGTCAATCGCGCATTCCCTTCGTTTTCCACCACCACTACGGTTCCGGTCTCGGCCACGGCAAAGTTCACCCCGGAAATTCCCATCCCAGCCTGCAAAAACTGGGCTCGTAGTCGTTGACGGGCAACGGCAGCCAGTCTTTCCGGCTCCGCGATATAGGGGACACCGAGCTTTTGCTGGAAGAGCTCGGAGACATCCTCACGCGACTTGTGGATGGCGGGACCGATGATATGAGACGGGGTTT
>RFHZ01000382.1 GCA_003696125.1 Nitrospinota bacterium | reverse complement strand
GAGTAATGAGTAACGAGGGATGAGGACTGAGGGATGAGTAATGAGTAACGAGGGATGAGGACTGAGGACTGAGGGATGAGGACTGAGGGATGGGTAGGGGCGCAGCGGTGCTGCGCCCTTATCTGCTACGTCCTTGTCTGCTGCGCTTACCTGCTGCGTCTGGTCAGGTACTTATCAGGCCCGGTATTCGATGTCTGGAGAAAGGATACACCACCATGAAATTTTCCTGGTCGTCACGCTACGCGCATCGCAAGCTCTTCAGCCCGGTTCCGCTCTTTGATCCGGCCGCAGGGCAGACCATCATCGAGCCGCCCGGTTCTGGTCCGGGATGGTGGGCCGGGGCTCCCAGTGCCTTCTACGATGAAGAGCGGGAGCGCTTCTACCTCTACTACCGGCTGCGTAAACCGCTCGAGCTGGGCAGGGGTGGGACCTGCTGTGTGGCGGAGAGTCGAGATGGCCGGGAGTTCCAGACCATCTGGTCGGCACAGAAAGAGGAGTTTGCCTCCCTGTCTATAGAGAAGGCGACCCTGATCAAGACGCCGGAAGGGAGGTATCGACTCTATGTCAGCTATGTGAATCGCTTTGATGACCGCTGGTACATCGACCTGCTGGAGGCAGAGAATCCAGGCGATTTTGATACCGGCACACGCCGGACAGTGCTGAGTCCAGAGGAGACGCAGACCGAGGGGGTCAAGGACCCGGTGGTCATTCATGCAGGGGGACTCTACTACCTGTACGCCAACTTTGCTCCCCTGCTGCCGGATGGGGGAACACCGGAGGCGCGGAACAAGATGCATGCGGCGGCCAATGCCTTTGTCTCCGGCGTGGTAAATACCGGTACCGGCCTGGCCGTGAGCAGGGACGGGATCCGTTTCCGGTGGGAAGGGGAGGTGCTCTCCCCTGGAACCGGCTGGGATGCGTTTATGGCCCGCCTCTCCTCCTTACTCTACATCCCACCCTTTTTCCTCGCCTTCTACGATGGCCGGCCCAACGTGGCGCACAGCTACGAGGACATGGTCGGTTTGGCCGTGACCACCGACCTGCGCCACTTCACCAAGGTGTCGGTGGACCGGCCCCTGCTCAGTTCCCGGCATGCCACCGGTGCCCTGCGCTACCCGGAGGTGGTCGCCTTTCCGGATCGGCTCTTCTTTTACTACGAGTATGCCCGCCCGGACGGCTCGCATGAGCTACGGCTCAACGTCGTGGAGCTGGAGTAGGGTTCGCTCCAGAGACACGGGAAGACCGGGCACAGAGGCACAATTCCGCGACAGGCCTGGCGGTCAAACCGGTCCCAGAGAGCACCGGGCCTCTGGTAAAATCTCTTGACGCCTCCGCTCATCTTGTCTATATTCCTATTATAGTAATAGAGTAATCCGGACCTGGCCGGGCAGGAAAATGCTTTATAGCGGGAGGAGAGAAGGAACCATGCCGCTGGTCAAAATTACCCGTAACCGGCAGATCACTATCCCCAAGGAGCTTTTTGAGGCCCTGGCCCTTCAGCAGGGAGATTACATGGAGGTCACCCGCGAAGGGGATACCCTGGTGTTGCGACCCAAAACGATTGTGGATCGCGAGCGCGCCCAGGCAAAGGCCCGCCTGTCTCAACTCCTCGAGCAGATCTGGGAGCGTAACCAGGAGGTCGATCCAGAGCTGGTGGCACGTGAAGTAAGTCGGGCACTGCGTGCTGTCCGCAAAGCACGGCGTACACCCCCATCGCCCCCCCCAGCTCCATGATCCGTTTCGTTCCAGATACCAACGTGCTGGCCAGCGCCACTATCGTCAAAGGGAGTATTCCCCATCAGATCATACAAGCGTGGCTGCGAGGGGAGGCAGAGCTGGCCACCTCTCCGGTATTACTCCAAGAGCTGTACAGCGTCCTCTCACGGCCTCGCATCCAGAAATACCAGTGGATGACTCCCGAAGAGGTGGCTGAGCTTTTCAGGCTCCTGACCCGGCTGGCGATTCTCGCGTCAGGGGAGAGACGGGTACAGGTGATCGCAGCAGACCCTGCGGATGACTTTGTCTTGAGTGCAGCAGTAGAGACGCAGGCCCACTATATCGTCTCCGGAGATCATCATCTCCTGGAGGTAAAGGCTTACCAGGGGGGCCGGATTGTCACGCCAGGAGAGTTTATAGAGATTTTAAAACACCGGAGACAAGAGGGGTGATGGTCCCCTGGAGATACGGGGGACACGGAGAGACTAAGACCTGCCATCCCGGCAGGCCTGGCGGTCAAACCAGTCCCAGAGAGCACCGGGTCTCTGGTAGGGGCGCAGCGCCACTGCGCCCGGAGCATTTGACGACAAAAACCAGGGCTGGTAGCGAGAATCCCTTCGCGACACCAGAAACCCAGGGTCGTGGTGGAAACCGCTCTTACCAGAGCCCTCTCAGGTACATTCCCTGTTGACAGCCAGCCGCATCCCTGCTATAGTGGAGAAAATTTCCTGCCTTGCCGGAGCATAAGGGCGCATCGGCCGACATGGCGCAGGGGGCTCATCACGGTACCAGGGGGAGGGATGCAAGATGCGACACCACAGTCTGTGTAGCGTGCTCCTTCTGCTCATCCTCGGCGGCTGGACCCTGCTGGTCTCGGCCCAGGTGGTGGAGGTGACCGGCCAGCGGGTCAATGTGCGGGCCGGACCGGGCCTGTCGTCTGCAGTGATCACCGTGGTAGAACGGGGAGACCGGTTTCCGGTGCTGGGGAAGAGGGGGGCCTGGTATCACATTCAACTGCCGGATGGCCGGCGCGGCTGGATCTATGAGGCTCTGGTCCGGGAGCAGGCCGGGACGCGGGGCATGGCCGTGGTCGGGAAGCCGGCCGGGCAGGGACGGTTTTCCCTGCCTTACACCACCAGTTGGGCCGTGGTCATCGGGATCGACCGGTATGCCCATCCGCAGATCCCGGAACTCCACTATGCGGTCAACGATGCGCGCAGTGTGGCCCGGTTGTTGACACGGCTCGGCTTTCCTCCCTCCCAGATCTTCCTGCTAGTCAACGAGGAGGCCACCCTGCGGCGTATTGCCCAGGTGCTGTATCATAAGCTCCGTGCGGCTGGTCCCAACGACCGGCTCTTCGTCTTCTTTGCCGGGCATGGCCAGACCGTGCCCCTGCCCAAAGGAGGGGCTGAGGGGTTTTTGCTCCCCTACGATGCCGATCCCACCGACCCGTTCACCACCGCGCTCTCCATGACCGAGGTGAAACGGATCGGGCAGCGCATTGCAGCCAGGCATATTCTTTTTGCCGTGGATGCCTGCTATTCCGGGTTTACCGTGACGCGGGCCGTGGCTCCACCCCTGGTCGATGCCCGCTACCTGGCGCTGGTGGCCCGGGATCCGGCCGTGCAGGTGATCACGGCCGGGCAGGCGGGGGAGCAGGTGGAGGAGGCGTATGGGCATGGGGTCTTCACCCAACAGTTGCTGAAGGGGTTAGAGGGGTTTGCGGATAGTGACCGGAACGGGGTGATCACCGGGCTGGAGCTGGCCGCGTTTTTG
>RFHZ01000381.1 GCA_003696125.1 Nitrospinota bacterium | reverse complement strand
GGTACCGAAGTTGCGTCCGGCCACGATGATATCCCCTTCCCGCACCTGCTCCACCCAACCGGGCCGGTTGGCACGAAAGACGTAGCGGATCTGCTCTTCCAGCGGTAAAGCAAAGGCCACCTGGGGCATGATCAGGTCGGTGTTGATATCGTCCCCAAACTTCCAGACTCTTCCCCGTATCAGCATTCTGTTCCTCCTTGCATTCACAGGACATCACGCGGATCGGTGATGACACCGGTGAGGGCAGAAGCGGCCACAGTAGCGGAAGAGGCCATGTAGATCTCTGCGGCCGGGCTCCCCATCCGCCCCTTGAAGTTGCGGGTGCTGGAGGTGATACAGACCTCTCCTGCCCCCAAGACCCCCATGTGGATTCCCGGGCAGGCCCCACACGTCGAGTTGGTCACTACCGCCCCGGCCTCAAGCAGCGTCTCCACATAGCCTGCCCTCACCGCTTCCTTATAGATGGTCTGGGAGCCTGGGGTCACGATGAAACGGACCCCTGGCGCTACCCGCTTTCCCCGCACCATGCGGGCAGCCATGGCGATATCCTCCAGCTTGCCGTTGGCACAGGAGCCGATAAAAGCCTGGTGGATGCGCTGTCCCCTGACCTGGTGTACCGGTTGGGTGTTGTGTACCACCGTATGGGGCAGGGCGACGTACGGCTCCAGCCTGCTCACATCGATGCTTCTGACCGCGGCAAAGCGGGCATCCGGATCGCTCTCCACCGGGGTAAACGGTTCTGAGGTGCGGGCTCGACAATACTCGATCAGCTTGGCATCGGCCGGAAAGGTGGTAAACTCGGCGCTGATCTCTGCACCCATGGTGGCGATGGTGTGTCGCTCCATGATACTCATCGCCTCCACCGCCGGTCCGACAAACTCGACGTTCTGGTTCACATGGTCCCCATACTCCCCGGCAATGTAAAGAAACACATCCTTGGCCGATACCGGTGCCTGCAGTTCTCCCTCCAGCACATACCGTACCGTTGGACCTACCCGGTACCAGGTGCGACCGGTGCAGAGGATGCTGAGCATCTCTGCTCCCATCCCCCGTGCGGCACAGTTCAGCGCCCCGGCCGCACAGGTATGCGAATCGCCACAGGTCAGCAACTGTCCGGGGAGGGCCAGAGGGATCTCGGCCACGATCTGGTGTGAGATACCGTGGTGTCCCACGTCGTACAGGTGTCGCACCCCGAACTTCTGGGCAAAGGCGCGTGCCCGGATCATATTCTCGGCATCGGCAACGGTGGGAGCAGGAACCGAATGATCCAGCACAATGGCGATCTTCTCCGGATCAAAGACCCGCTTCACCCGGTCAAAGAGACGGGAAGGAGAAAAATTGAGATCGAGGAGGACTGCCCGATCCACACTGCAGACAACCAGCTCTCCCGGCTCCACCTTTGCCTTGCCTGCTGCCCGGGCCAGGATCTTTTCGGCCATGGTCATTCCCATCCTCAGCTCTCCTCTCTTTAAAGGTACACACACGTCATCCACCGGTGCTGTTACTCTATCGCCATGATCCTGTATTGTCAATCTCTTCTTTTCTCTCCCCCAACAGCATCGGTGGGGTTAAGAATTTCACCTCATCGACCGAAAAGAGAAGAGAGGAGCCCCCTTCAGAAGACATGGTACCGGGAAGACATCCCACCATAGCGCCCCCCGGAAACGATAGTGCAGGCGGAGCGGAGAGGATATGGTGAGATAAGGAGGAGATCATGTTGAGCAACATGTCAATCAAAACAAAGCTCTGGAGCGGATTTCTGATCATCATTGTGCTGTTCTTTGCCGTCGGTGTGCTGGGCTACATGCACTCTGACGGGATCAAAGAGCGGATAGCGATCATCGCCCGATCCACTCCCCTGATCGATGCTGCCATGGAGATGGAACTGGCTGTCTCCCGAAACATGACCATCCTTATGGAGATGATGGAGGCTACCGAGCAGACAGGCCTGGAAGGCCTCTGGAAAGAGCATGAAAACTGGGCCACACACTTTACCACCTTTGCCCAGGCCATTCTCAACGGTGCCGAAACAGAGGCCGGCACCATCTATGCCACCTCAGATCCGGCGTTACGGAGTATGGTGCAGGACGCGGAACGGATGCATGACGATGCGTTCCAGCCCAAGATCGCGCAATTATACGATCTGGTCAAAGAAGAGTTGCTGGCCCAGAAGGCGCAAGCAGCCTTTCCAGCCGGTTCCTCCCAGTTTGAGGAACTCCAAAAGAAGATCGACATGCTCCGGGAGCGGGAAAGGGTACTCGATAGAGAAGCTGATGCTGCCGGACAGGAGATGATCGCCACGATGGAAAAGATAGAAGAGCGGGCCAGAGCGATCATTGCTGCGGCTGTCTCCTCCTCTCAAGACGCCATAACCCTCTCCCAGGCTTCGGAAGTCGGAGCGCTGGCCATCGGATTGCTCCTCGCCTTTGCCATCGGGTACCTCATGGCCAGGCATCTCTCCCAGCCGATCATTCAGATAACAGAGGCTGCTCAGGCCATCGCGCAGGGGGATCTGGATCAGACCATCGATGTTCACCGCCAGGATGAGATCGGTCTATTAAGCCAATCCTTCCAGGCCTTGATGGCCTATCTGAAAGGGATAGCCGATGCGGTAAACGCCCTGAGTCGTGGAGAGCTTTCCGTCACCGTAGAGGCCAGATCCGAGCAGGACATCCTTGCCCGGAGCTTCCAGCAGATCCGCGATACGGTCCAGGCTCTCATCCAGGAGATTCAGGGACTCGTTCAGGTAGCCCAGGAAGGACAACTCCATACCAGGGCTGATGCCGGCAAATTTACAGGGGCTTTTGCCGAGATCATCGACGGGATCAATACCATGCTGGATGCTTTCCTCGCCCCCATTCAGGAAGCGGCGCACGTGCTGGGAAAGGTCGCCACCCGGGATTTGGCGGTACGGGTCCGGGGAGAGTACCGCGGGGACCTCGCCCAGATCAAGGCCGCCTTAAACACGGCCATACAGAATCTGGACGAAGGGATGAAGCAGGTGGCAGCCGCTGCCGAGCAGGTTTCCTCTGCGGCTGCCCAGATCAGTTCCGGGAGTCAGAGCCTGGCCCAGGGAGCTTCTGAACAGGCCAGCTCTCTGCAAGAGATCGCCAGCAGCCTGCAGGAGCTGGCTTCCATGAGTGGCCAAAACACCGCCAATGCTCAAGAAACGCAGCAGCTCTCTGCAGAGACCCTTGCCAGTGCAGAGAAGGGAGTGGAGAGTATGCAACGGCTCTCCGCAGCCATCGCTAAGATAAAAGCTTCGGCCGATGAAACGGCCAAGATCGTGAAAACGATCGATGACATCGCCTTCCAGACCAATCTGCTGGCCTTAAATGCCGCTGTGGAAGCGGCTCGTGCCGGAGAAGCGGGCAAGGGATTTGCCGTGGTGGCCGAAGAGGTGCGCAACCTCGCCATCCGCAGTGCAGAAGCGGCAAAGAATACGGCCCAGATGATCGCCGAAGCGATACAGAACGTCGAGCAGGGCGTGATGCTCAACCAGGAGGCGCTGGCCAACCTCACCGAGATCACAACCCGCGTGCAAAAGGTGAGCACGGTTATGACCGAGATCGCTGTCGCCTCTCAACAGCAGAATCAGGGGATAGAGCAGATCAATACGGCCGTAAATCAGATGAACAAGGTCACCCAGCATATTGCCGCAACCTCAGAAGAAGCGGCAAGCGCAGCCGAAGAGCTTTTCGGCCAGGCAGAAACCATGCAGAAACTCGTCACCACCTTTCACCTCACTCCCCAGGATAGAGCTTCTCCTGCCGGTCCGGTATCCCCTTTACGCAGGGAGGGAAAACAGGCAGGGAGTCGGCCGGGGAAAAAGCAGAGCGGCTCTGGCGACGGAAACGGCGCCGTCCCACCACCTGCAAAGGCTCTAATCTCTTTAGACGGGGAAGATCAAAAGATCCTGCAAGACTTTTAAGAGGGGAACCTCCTCTCCACGTGAGGGAGGCCCCTCGCCTCCACTTACGCTTTCGCGGGTATCCCGAGCTTTTGTAATACCGCCTCTGGATCGGGGAGATCCCCTTCGTTGTTGTAAATCATCTCACCATCACGCTTTACCTCAAACCGTCCCCGGCTTACCGGGATCAGGTGTAAGGCCTTTACCTCCTGTTTTTTGGCTTCAAGGACGGCCGTCGCTACCTGGACGGCTTCTGCCAGGTATCCTCATTCGGTGCAGTAAGAAATCTCGATCTCCATACGCTTCCCTCCTCGGCTTTCCGGCAGGGCGGGGTCATGTCTTCCCCCCTGCCTCAGCGGTAACCCCTTCAGGCAATGTCGATTTCCTGTTTTGACAGGCTCTTTCGCCCGACAATGTTAAATTCACCGCAGAGTTCGCAGAGAAGGCAGAGAGGAACAGCGTTTTTTGCAATTCATCCCAGAGATATCCTCTGCGACCTCAGCGTGTCTGCGGTAAAATGCCAATGTAACAGTAACATTATCAAGTTAGGCAAGGGGCCCAAAACCTCTTGACTTCCCCTCTTGACAAAGTTTACTTTAGTGAAGAGAAGAAGTCTTCAGTTCATCTGTTCGATCACCACCTCCTCTTCGATACGCACCACCAGGTAGTGGTGAGCACGAGCAGGACCAGGATTGATCACCAGGCTCTTTCCCAGGTAAGCCTGTCCCCTGGCCTCGTGAATATGACCGCAGAGGACGAGCTGGGGGTGGTGCTGGAGGATGAATTCCCGCACCGCTCGACTCCCGGCATGGGTACCATGCCAGGTATAGTCGAGCGGTGTATTCCAGGGAGGAGCATGAGTAACGAGCACGTGTACCCGGGCCTCTGCCACCGTGCGAAATCCCTGGTCAAGCTGGTGAGCAATCTCCTCTTCGCTCAGCTCGTAAGGGCTGTTTAAAGGAGAGAAGGGACCGGCCGAGACCCCGAAGAACCCGATCTCACCGAGACGGATTCCCCGGCCGTGCAGGCTGAGGCCGAGATCGCTGATCGCCTGCTCGATGGCGTGGGTATCCATGTTACCGGTAACGGCTAACAGTTGGGGAACACGAGCCTGCCAGCGCTGGAGGGCAGAGCAGACCTCCTGGGGGGTACCCCGGTTGGTCAGGTCTCCACCGATGACCAGCAGGTCGAGCGCTCCTACGCTTTCCAGTATCTGGTCAACAACCTGGAAATGATGGTGAATATCGGCGACAAACCCCAAACGCATATGCACTTCCCGTTTAAGGAGATATAATCATGAACATCCAAGCCCGTAGCGTCCCTCCCCTTTCCCGCGAAACCCTGCAAGCCCGCATCGATGCCATCCCCCGGGTCCAACTGGCCCACCTCCCCACCCCGCTTGAACGGTGTCCACGCCTGAGTGAAGCCCTGGGAGGACCTGAGATCTGGATGAAGCGGGACGACTGTACCGGTCTCGCCTTTGGCGGCAACAAGACCAGGCAGCTCGAGTTTCTCTTTGCCGAAGCCCTGGAACAGGGAGCCGATACCATTGTCACCGGAGCCGGATCACAGTCGAACTGGTGTCGGCAAACCACCGCTGCAGCCGCCAGGCTCGGCCTGAAAGCGGTGCTGATCCTGGCCCACAGCATCAAAGGCCCCCTGCTCCAGGGGAACCTCCTTCTCGACCACCTGCTCGGTGCCGAGGTGACCATCGTCCCGGGAGAGGATCTCCAGCAACTCCCTCCTCTCCTGGAGGCCAAAGTGGCTGCCCTGCGACAGGAGGGACGCAAACCGTACCTGATGAACCCGTTTGGGCTTTCTACCCTCTCCCTGGCCGCGGTGGCCTATGTCCATGCCCTGCTCGAACTGGACGCCCAACTCGAACAGTGCGGGAAAGAAGCGGACTACATCTACATGGCCGGCGCCAACATCACCCCGGCCGGCATGGCGGTCGGGGTGAAAGCGCTGGGCCGCCACACCCGGGTGGTGGGCATCACCCCTATCCGCTGGAAAGAAGACCGGGCAACCGATATTGCCCGCATCGCCACGGCCACCGCGCAACGGCTCAAGCTCGATTTCACCCTGACCCCAGAGGAGATCATCAACGATGACCGCTATGTAGGAGAACGGTACGGCATCATGACCCCTGCCTGCCAGGAAGCCTTAAAACTCGTGGCCCGGACCGAAGGGATCATCCTCGATCCGGTCTATACAGGCAAAGCCATGGCCGGTCTCATCGATCATATCCGCCAGGGCCGTATCCAGAGTAATGAAACCGTGGTCTTCCTCCACACCGGGGGCACACCGGCCCTTTTCGCCTATGCAGACGATCTCGCCTTAGCTTAGGGGTTGCAGCAACTCGATGGTAATGTTATCCGGCCCTTTGAAGAAGGCGATGCGCACATTACCGGCGTCTGTAGGGGGAGTGATAAAGGTAAACCCCTTATTTTTGAGGTCATTGTACGCGGCATCGACATTCTCGACCTGCAGACCGAGGTGATCATAGCCGTACCGCTCCTTGCTTGAGTCCCCACTGATCTCATCCCCTTCCCGGGGGAGGCGAAGATTGATCGTGATCCCGTTGAGGTCAACGGTTGCCCCGTCTGCGGTTCCGAACTTGCGTCGCTCCACCAGCCTGGCACCCAGGGTCTGGGTAAAGAAGTTTTCCATCTCGTCGAGATTGCTACAGATCAGATGGAGATGATGATACCGATAGGTCATGTTCCACTCCTCTCCGTTATCTGGACTGCTACAGGAGTTCATAACGCTCTACCCTTATATCTACCCACAAGGGACCACAAGCCCTGCCAGGTCCCCTGTTGAACCGATACCTACTTCTCATACGCGATTTTCGTAGGAGAGTCAACCCCTTTTCGCCCATGCTCTTTGCAGGACAGGGCTCTCCTTTTCGCTCCTCCTCTAGGGGATCAATCCTTAAAGATAAAGAAACCGGGAGGAGCAGGCAAGGGGAAGAGCTGTCCCCGGATCTCTCCCTCGGGATGTGCTATGGTATGCACATTCACGTAGATCTGGTTCTGGAGTATGGCGTTGAAGAGGGAAGCGATGTTGTTGATCACCACTCCACACTCTTCAGGAGTGGGTGGGGAAATGTCGGCATTGGTCAACGTCCCCCTGGCCAGCAATCCATCAACATCCACCCCATCCGTATCTTCGAACAGCAAAGCGATGACCGGTCCATTGACCCCGGCAGATGCGCAGTGCAGATGTGCTGCCGTTACCCCTACTCCGTCAAACACGTATAGCTGAAACTCCGCTCTGCTCATCCCCCGGTCAAAGCGAAGTTGCAACCTCCCTGTGCTATCTGTTACCACCTCTGGAACCTCCTGGGCTCCGCTTAAAACGGTACGGAAGACCGGTCTGACTTTCCACCACCAGTGGTCATGATCACGAGCAGAAACACGCTGATAGAAGAGGGCAACGCACAGAGTCAAAAAGACAATGGTATAAAGCTTCTTCATAGCCTTTCCTCCTCCTTAGCAGGAAAATCCCTTTTCCTTCCTCCTCATAACGGTTTTCAGTCCACCGGTGGCCTTTGCCCTGTCCAGGGAGCCAGGGCTTCGAAGGCGGCAGAGGCCTTGAGCACGGTGACATCGTCGCGCCAGCGTCCCACGATCTGCAGACCGACCGGCAGTCCATCAGAGGCAAAGCCGCAAGGCACGGTGGCAGCCGGCTGTCCGGTAATATTAAACGGGTAGGTAAAGGCCGTCCACCCGAGATAGGTGGTCGGGTGACCATTGATCTCCCCGGGATGATCGGCACCAGCCTGGAAAGCGGTGACCGGGAGGGTCGGGGTCAGCAGCAGGTCATACGATTCCATGAATCTCCGGATGGCATGATAGTAGTCGTTCCGGCGCATCAGGGCAGAGGCGAGCTCTGCGGCCAGGAGCTGTTTTCCTCGCTCAATGATCGGGATCCGTCCCGGATCAAGCTGATCACGGACCTGATCAAAATCGTGCAGGTGCAGGGCCGCCTGGGCAGCAGCCCACATCACGTCCACGATGTCCCAGGGATCAGGAACCCCTGGATTCGCCTCCTCGACGTGGCATCCGAGTTCACGGAAGCGGGCAGCGGCGGCAGCAGCGATCTCCCGTACCTCCGGGTTCACCGGTGCGTACCCCAGGTCAGGAGACCAGGCCACCCGCAAGCCTCGAATACTCACCTCTCCTTCCAGTTCTGCCAGGTAATCGATCTGGGAGGGGAGGGAGAGGCGATCGTGAGGATCGGCCCCAGCCATCACGGTCAGCATCAGGGCAGCATCGCGTACGGTACGGGTCATGGGACCGATATGGGAGAGGAGTTCGAGCGGACTGGCCGGGTACTGGGGCACCAGTCCCCAGGAAGGTTTGAATCCATAGATGCCACAAAAGCCGGACGGGATACGAATGGATCCGGCTCCATCACTCCCCTGCGCTAACGGTCCCAGGCCGGTGGCAACAGCCGCTGCTGCTCCACCACTCGATCCTCCCGATGTCTGTCCGTGCTTCCAGGGGTTATGGGTAGGGCCGATGAGTCGATTCCCAGAATCCCCTTTCCACCCCCTTTCCGGTGTATTTGTCTTCCCCAGCATCACGATGCCAGCAGCGTAGAGTCGCTGTACCACCGGGGGATCAAAGTCAGGAATCCAGTCCTTATAGAGGAGCGATCCCAGGGTGGTACGGATCCCTTTGGTGGGGGTAAGATCCTTGATCGAGGTGGGAATACCGGCCAGCAAGGGAGGGGATTCCTCTTTTGCATACGCCTGTTCCGCGGCTCGAGCCTGTTCCAGGGCGAGTTCCGGCGTCACGGTGATGAAAGCATTCAGGCTGGGATTGAGTCGCTCGATGCGATGCAAGACCGCCTGCGTCACTTCCACCGGTGATAGCTCGCGTCTTCGATACAACTCACGAAGCTCTAAGGCGGATAAATAACAGAGATCAACCTCTTCCATGCCTTCCCTCCTTTGTCGAAAAGCCTGTTCACTTTCCCCTTCCTGTTTCCCGCTTTCCACATCCCTATTCTCCCCCTTTGCCTTCTCGCTGTCAAGCACGAGATCGACTCTCACCCGGGTCACACCGGCCAGGGGAGAGAGAGCGCATAAAAGTTGCTTCCAGCAGACGAGTATGCTAAAATCGGAGAAAGCCAGAGGGACAAAGCAAGCGCCAGCAGAGGGAAAGGATACTCGACCATGCGAGAAGTCTATCTCGACCATAACGCCACCACCCCGGTAGATCCCGAGGTCTGGGAGGCGATGCGTCCCTATCTCCGGGAGCGCTTCGGGAATCCGTCGAGTGTACATCAATGGGGACGGGAGGCGCGGCTGGCGGTGGAAGAGGCGCGAGAGCAGGTGGCCGCCCTCCTCGGGGCAGCCGACCCCCAGGAGATCGTATTCACCAGTTCCGGGAGCGAAGCGGATAACCTGGCCCTCAAAGGAATCGCCTTGGCCAACCAGGAGCGGGGAAACCATATCATCACCTCGCAGATCGAACACTCGGCGATCATCAAGACGTGTCATTCCCTGGAAAAACTCGGCTTTCGCGTCACCTATCTCCCGGTGGACCGTGATGGCCTGGTCGATCCGGAAGCGGTCAGAGCTGCCATCACCGATCAGACCATCCTGATCTCGATCATGCACGCCAACAACGAGATCGGCACGATCCAACCGATCGAAGAGATCGGGGCCATTGCCCGTGAACACGGGATCCCCTTCCACACCGATGCGGTCCAGACGGTGGGAAAGCTCCCCTTAACGGTCCGCTCTCTCCCCATCGATCTCCTCTCCCTGTCCGGACACAAGCTTTACGCTCCCAAGGGGATCGGGGCCCTCTATATCCGGCGCCAGAGTGGTGTAAAGATGCACTCCCTGATCAGCGGGGGCCACCAGGAGCGGTCCCGGCGGGCCGGCACGGAGAATGTCCCCGGTATCGTGGCCCTGGGAAAGGCCTGTGAGATCGCCCGGCAAGAGATGGCCACCGAAGTCAAACGCCTGGAAGCGCTGCGGAACAAACTGGAGGAGGGGATGCTGGCCCGCATCCCGCATATCAGGCGCAACGGCCATCCGGTCAAACGCCTCCCCTCCACCCTCCACGTCAGCTTCCTTTATATCAAAGGGGAAGCACTCGTTGTCCGGCTTGACCTGGAAGGGATCGGGGTCTCCACCGGTTCGGCCTGCAGCACCGGTTCTCCGGAACCGTCACATGTACTGACCGCACTGGGACTGACCCCGGAAGAGATCCAGGGCTCGGTACGCTGGAGCCTGGGCAAAGGGAACAGCGAAGAGGATATCGATTACGTGCTGGAGGTGCTCCCGCCGATTGTGCAGCAGATGCGGGAGATGTCTCCTCTCACCCCTGCCATATAGGAAAGATGGAAGAGATCACCTATACCAGAGAATTCCTCGACCACTTCAAGAATCCGCGCAACACGGGGGAAATCAAAGATCCGGATGGGATGGCGACCGTCTCCAATCCGGTCTGCGGTGATACGATGAAGCTCTTTTTGCGGATCGAAGGGGACCGGATCACCGAGATCCGGTACAAGACCTTCGGTTGCGAAGCCTCGATTGCCGCCAGCTCGGTCTTGACCACCCTGGTCAAGTCCAGGTCGCTGGCAGAAGCGACTGCCCTGACCCCGGAAGAGATCTCCCAGGCCTTAGGGGGATTGCCCCGGGTGAAACAGCATGCGGCCGACCTGGTGATCGAGGCCCTGGAGGAGGCCCTGGACGATTATCGAGCACGACGAGGGAAAGGAAAATCCTGAGCATGCAGCGGATCTATCTCGATCACAACGCCACCACGCCGGTGGATGAAGAGGTGCTGGAAGCCATGGCCCCTTTTGTGCAGAAACAGTTTGGCAATCCTTCCAGCCTGCACCACTGGGGCAGGGAGGCGCGGCGGGCCGTGGAACAGGCACGTGAAGAGGTGGCGCTGCTCATCGGGGCAGAGGACCCGGCTGAGATCTTCTTCACCAGCGGGGGAAGCGAAGCGGATAACCTGGCCCTCAAAGGGGTAGCCTTCCCTTACTGGAAACAAGGGAAGCAGATCATCACCTCCCAGGTGGAGCATCCGGCCGTGCTCTCTACCTGCCGCCTGCTGGAGACGTACGGGTACCGGGTCACCTATCTCCCGGTAGACCGGTACGGGCAGGTCGATCCGGCCGACCTGGAGGCGGCGCTGACACCGGAGACGATCCTGGTCTCCATCATGCATGCCAACAACGAGGTGGGGACGATTCAACCGGTAGCAGAGCTGGCCACCCTGGCCAAAGAGAAAGGGGTTCTCTTCCACACCGACGCGGTACAGAGTGTGGGGAAGATCCCGGTGGATGTAAAGGCGTTGGGGGTAGATCTCCTCTCCCTGTCCGGCCATAAGCTGTATGCCCCCAAAGGAATCGGGGCCCTCTATGTCCGCAAGGGGACACCGCTCTGGCCCCTGATCAGCGGTGGACACCAGGAGGGGGGACTCCGGGCAGGGACGGAAAATGTGGCCGGGATCGTGGCCCTGGGGAAGGCCTGTGCCATCGCGCGACGGGTGATGAAGCAGGAGGGAGAGCGCCTGGCCAGGCTACGAGACCGCCTGCAGGAAGGGATCTGCACCACCATCCCCGGTGTTTCCTTAAACGGTCACCCGACCCAACGGCTGCCCACTACGGTCAACCTCAGCTTTCATGGGGTGGAAGGAGAGGCGCTCCTCATCCACCTCGACCTCCAGGGAGTGGCTGTCTCCACCGGTTCCGCCTGTAGCTCTGGACGCCTGGAGCCCTCCCATGTCCTGGAAGCGATGGGGCTCACGCCGGAAGAGAGCAAAAGTGCCATCCGCTTCAGCCTGGGACGCGGGAATACGGAGGAGGAGATCACCTCTGTCCTTGACCTCCTCCCCCCGATCGTCGAACAACTCCGCCTCACCTCTCTCCTGTGGGAAGAGAAAGCATGAGTGCAGTGATTCTCGATGGCAAAGCGGTAGCGCAGGCGATCCTGCAGGAATTGCAACCCGAGGTGGCCCTGCTGCGCCAGGAGTTCGGCATGGCTCCCGGGCTGGCCATGATCTCTCTGGGAGATGATCCCTCGACCCATCTCTACCTGCGCAACAAGAAACGTGCCTGCAAGCAGGTCGGGGTAGAGTGCTTCCATCATCGGCTCACTGCAGAGACGACCCAGGAGCAGCTCCTCGCCTTGATCGCCCATCTCAACAAAGACCCGTCCGTGCATGGCATCCTGGTCCAGCTTCCCCTCCCTCCTCATATCCAGCAGGAAGAGGTGGTGCGCAACATCGCGCCGGCAAAGGATGTAGACGGTTTTCACCCGCTGAACATCGGCCGCCTGGTGACCAATACGGCTCCCCCCCTCTCCTGTTCTCCGGCCGGCATTCTGGAGCTGTTGCTGCGTTACCGTATCCCGCTGGAAGGGAAACGGGCGGTGATCCTGGGGCGAACCGAGCTGGTGGGGAAACCTGTGGCCATGCTCCTCCTCCACCAGAATGCCACCATTACCTTCTGCCCGGATGACCTCTCCATGGCTCGTCCCGAGATCCAGCAGGGAGACCTCCTCATCGTCGATATCCATAAACCACGGGCCATTACCGGGGACATGATCCGGGAGGGAGCGGTGGTGGTCGATGCCGGCTCGAACTATATCGACGGCCAGGTGGTCGGGGATGTCGATTTTGTCTCGGTCCAGGAGAAGGCAGCCGCCATAACCCCGGTTCCCGGGGGGGTGGGACCGATGACGGTTGCCATGCTGGTGAAGAATACGGTCATCGCCTTCAAGAGGCAGCAGACCGCTACCGAACCGTTAAGCCATCGGTACTGAGTATGGAAAACCTCCTCTTACCCTTTCCCCAGCGGAAGATCTATACGGTCAGCGAGCTGACCCAGCAGATCAGAGAGGTCCTGGAAGAGGCCTTCTTCCAGATTATCCTGGTCGAGGGGGAGATCTCCAATCTCCGCACCCCCTCTTCCGGTCATAGCTACCTGACGCTCAAGGACGAAAACAGCCAGTTGCGCGCGGTGATCTTCAAGCCGCAGCGTCTCTATCTCCGCTTTCAACCAGAGGATGGGATGCAGGTGATCGCGCGGGGTCGGCTCACCGTGTACGAACCGCGGGGGGAGTATCAACTGGTCATCGAAAGCCTGGAGCCCAAAGGCATCGGTGCCCTGCAGATCGCTTTCGAACAGCTCAAAACCCGCCTGGCCGAGGAAGGGCTCTTTGACCAGAGCCGGAAGCGCCCTCTACCAGCCTTCCCCCAGAAGATCGGGATCATCACCTCTCCCACCGGTGCCGCGATCCGAGACATGCTGCAGATCATCCGGCGGCGCTTTGCCAATGTCCACATCCTGCTCTACCCGGTCCGGGTGCAGGGGGAAGGGGCAGCAGAGGAGATTGCCCAGGGGATAGAAGTCTTCAACACCCTCTACCCGTGTGATGTGTTGATCGTGGGCCGTGGCGGGGGATCGCTGGAAGATCTCTGGGCCTTTAATGAAGAACGGGTGGCCCGGGCCATCTTCCACTCGCGTATCCCGGTGATCTCGGCGGTCGGTCATGAGATCGACTACACCATTGCCGACTTTGTGGCCGATCTCCGCGCTCCCACCCCATCTGCCGCCGCAGAACTGGTGGTGAAGAATAAAGCCGAAATCCTCCAGCGTATCGAGACCTTACAGCAACGACTCTTCCATGCCATGCAGGGGAAGCTTGCCCTGCTGCGGCGTCGTCTCTCCCATTGTACCGAACGCCGGGTCTTAACCGATCCTTTGAACCGGGTATATACCTTGCAGCAACGACTCGATGAACTCACCATGCGCATGGAGCGGAGTATGCAGCGGCAACTCGAGCAGAGGGAGGGACGTTTTCTCACCCTGGAGAGACGACTCTACCTGGCCAATCCTCGTGCCCGCTACCGGCAACAGCAGGAGCGATTGCTCCGTTTACAGGAGCAGATGGTGCAGGGGATGCGGCATCGCCTGCACTTACTCCGTCAACGACTCCACGGGGTGATCGGCAAGCTGGATGCCTTGAGTCCCCTGGCCATTTTGGGGAGGGGATACAGCATCTGCCGCCATCTCCCTTCCCAGGAGGTGATAAAAAGCGTTACCCAGCTCCAGGCAGGGGACCGCATCCAGGTCATGCTCGCCGATGGAGAGCTTCGCTGTGGGGTGGAAAAGGTGGTAGAGAAGGAGATCTAAACATGTCTGCATCCAAAGAACTCTCATTTGAAGAGGCCCTCTCCCGTCTAGAGGAGATCGTGACCCAGCTCGAGGATAGCGCGCTCCCCCTTGATCGCTCCCTGCAAATCTTCGAGGAAGGGGTACGGCTCGCCCGTTTCTGTACCCGTAAACTCGAGGAAGCGGAGAGCAAGATCGAGATGTTGATTACCCATCCGGATGGGACGGTAGAGGCCCAGCCTTTTGCTGTTGAGGGGAGTGAAGAGGCAGAAGAGGTCGACACCTGATGCAAGAAGGAGGTCTTAGGTGGACATCATCAGCTATTTGCAGGCCAAGAAGACGCTTGTCGATGCAGCGCTTGATCGCTATCTCCCTTCTGAACAGGCCTTCCCTCCCATCATCTTTCAGGCCATGCGCTACAGTGTCTTTGCCGGGGGAAAGCGGATCCGCCCGATTCTGGCCCTGGCCGCTGCCGAAGCGGTGTGTGGCGAAGATGAACCGGTCTTACCGGTGGCGTGTGCCCTGGAGATGCTCCACACCTATTCCCTGATTCATGACGACCTGCCGGCCATGGATAACGACGACTACCGGCGTGGGAAACTGACCAATCACAAGATGTTTGGTGAGGCCGTGGCCATTCTGGCCGGGGACGCCCTCCTGACCCATACCTTTGAGCTCCTGACCCATCCCGATCTTACCCGCCATTTTCCCCCCGCCACTCTGCTCTCCGTGATCAACGAGATCGCTCAGGCGGCTGGCTGTTTTGGGATGATCGGTGGACAGG
>RFHZ01000380.1 GCA_003696125.1 Nitrospinota bacterium | reverse complement strand
CAGGCACAGGCGACATCCCCGGCCACGGATGTAGAGACCGCTGGTGTAGAGGGAAGCGGTCAGGCGAAAGGATCGGCTCAATGGGATGCGGAGCGGTTGACGGCCAAACTCTTGCAGATCGTCAGCGAGCGTACCGGGTACCCTCCGGAGATGCTCGACCTCGATCTGGACATGGAAGCAGATCTGGGAATCGACTCGATCAAGCGGGTGGAGATCCTGGGGGCCTTGCAGCGCACCTGCTTTCCCAGCGAACAGCATCGCCTGCAGGCAGCCATGGACGAGCTGACCCGCCTCAAGACCCTGCGCAGCATCATCGACTGGTTCTGCTCCTCCTTTCAGGCACAGGCAGAAAAAGAGGAAGAAGAATCCCCTGTTGTCCAGCAAGAGCGTGTTGTTTCTCCTCCGCAGGGTGCCCCCCACCAGGAGGATACCGTTTCTCGTTTCCTGCTCAAGGAGGTTGAGGTTCCTCTCCCGGAAGCCTCTGTTTCTATTCCGGCAGGAGCGCTCTTTCTCCTTACCGATGACGGACAGGGGGTGGCTCATACCCTGGCTGCCATGCTTCGACAGTGCGGGGGGCAGGCGATAATCGTCCAGCAAGGGGAGAAAGCCTGTGCAGCCGGAGAGGCGATGTACACGGCAGACCTCACCGATCCACATACCGTTGAAGGTCTTATCGAGCTTATCCATCGCCAGCATGGCCCTCTTTCCGGTATTATTCATCTCCTGCCCTTACAGAGGCACAACCCCTTTGAGGAAATGGATCTGCAGGAGTGGAAGAGGGTTCTGCGCCTGGAGGTGAAAAGCCTCTTCTACCTGACCAAAGCGGCGAGTGCCGATCTTGGCCAGGCCGCACAGGCTGGAGGGGGATGGGTTGTGGCCGCAACGGCTCTGGGTGGAGGCTTTGGGAGCGCTCAGGGATCCCTTCCTCCCTCCTCTTTCCCAGGGCAGGGTGGAATTACCGGATTTGTGAAGGCACTGGCCACCGAGTGGCCGGAAGTCTGGTGTAAGACGGTCGATTTTGATCCCCAGGAAACCTCATCTCAGATCTGGGCTGAGCGCCTGTTGCAGGAGATGACCGGTGGAGACAGAGAGGTGGAGGTCGGCTACAGGGAGGGACGTCGTTTGGTCTTACGCCCCTACCAGGCCCCCTTATCCTCCTCTGATCTTTCCCAGCTTGCCATCGATTCTGACTGGGTGATACTGGTTACCGGTGGGGCCCGGGGCATTACTGCCGATATCGCCCATGAACTGGCCAGGCGCTATCGACCTACCCTCCTCCTGGTGGGGAGATCCCCGCTACCACCACCGGAAGATCCTCCAGAGATCGCCTTCCTCTCCTCACCCCAGGAGATAAAAGCGGCCTTGATTGCGCAGAGGCGACAAGCCGGCCAGCCGGTCACTCCGGCCGAGATCGAAGCGGAGTATACCCGGCTCTCTCGTGCACGGGAGATCCGGACCAACCTGGCTGCCCTGCAACAGGCCGGGGCCCGGGTGCACTACTATCAGGTCGATGTCCGCGATGAAGCTGCCCTGGGAGCGCTCATCGCAGAGATCTATCGCTCCTTGGGCCGGTTAGACGGCGTCATCCACGGGGCAGGCATCATCGAGGACAAGCTGGTGAAAGACAAGCCTCCAGAGGCCTTTGATCGCGTCTTTGATACCAAAGCAGACAGCGCCTTCATCCTTGGTCGGCACCTCCGGGGAGATACGCTCAAATTTCTGGTCTTCTTCTCCTCCATTGCCGGGCGCTTCGGTAATCGAGGCCAGGGCGACTATGCGGCTGCCAATGAGGTACTGAATAAGCTGGCTCTCTGCCTTGATCGACGGTACCCGGGACGAGTCGTTTCTCTTAACTGGGGACCCTGGGGGAAAACCGGCATGGTCTCTCCTGAGGTAGAGCGACAGTTCCGCGAGCGGGGGGTTCAGTTGATTCCTCCCGATGCTGGCCGAAGAGCGTTCCATAACGAGCTCCTCTGGGGACCCAAAGGTGCAGTGGAGGTGGTAATCGGGGAGGGACCGTGGTGTGAGATGGCGACGCCCCGGTCTT
>RFHZ01000379.1 GCA_003696125.1 Nitrospinota bacterium | reverse complement strand
GCGCCCCGCCGAGCCATAACCCCAGGGAGAGGGAGAAGATGAGGAGGAGATGTTGTCCCTTCCGGATAGACTGCAGACCCAGGGCAAAAGAGAGGAGCAATTCGCTGAGTCGATCCAGCCATGGTTGGGGGAGAAAAGCCAGACCGGTTTTCATCAGCCCGATGACCTGTGTCGTTCTGGAGCGTAAGAGGAGCAATCCACCGATGGCCACGCCACAGAGCAGGGCAGAGAAATACCCGCCTACTTTCACCCCTTCTGTGATAGAGCTCTCTGCAGGTATCCCCGCTGCCATGAGCACCACTCCACCGATGACCAGGATGCTTATCAGGTCTAATACTCGCTCGACCACAATCGTGGCAAAGGAGGTCATCTTGCTGATCTGTTCCTTCTGTCCGATCATATATGCCCGGATCACTTCTCCGGTACGAGCCGGCAGCACCATGTTGGCCATGAATCCGATAGAGGTGACGGAGAGGAGGGGTAACGGACCGATCGTCTTGATCGGGGCGAGGAGGTAGTGCCAGCGCCATGCCCGGATGAGCAGAGTAAAGAGCAGGAGAAGAACGGCAGGGATAAGGGTAGGGTAATGAGTCGCTTGTAAGGCAGAGAGGAGTCCGGCATAATCGACCTGGTAGGCCAGAAAGAAGACCAGTATCCCGCTGATTATGGTGCCCAGCAGAAGATGCATCGTTGTTTCCCTTATCCGATCTCGACGCTGTTCCTCTCCCTATAGTATACCGTAAGCCTTGAGCAAAACGAATGCATTTCTTCCCCCTATATCGGCAATTCTCCTTTCTCGCTTGAATGTTGGGAGAAGATGAGGCATATTTTCTGTAGAGGACCCAAAAACCGGAAGGAGTGGGGAAAGGGGAGTGAAGATGAAACGGCGGTGTGCATGGGCAAACAGTGATCCCCTATACCAGCGGTATCATGACTACGAATGGGGCGTGCCAGAGTATGATGATCGCAAGCTCTTTGAGCTATTGATCCTGGAGGGGATGCAGGCCGGGCTGAGTTGGCTGACCATCCTGAAAAGGCGGGACCAGTATCGGCAGGCGTTTGACAACTTCGATCCCCGCAAGGTTTCTGCCTATGATACACGTAAAGTAGAGGAACTCCTGAACAACAGAGGCATCATACGAAATAGAAAGAAGATCCTGGCTGCCATCCAGAATGCCCGGGCTTTTCTGGCCGTTCAGGAGAGCTTTGGCAGTTTTGCCACCTACATCTGGCGCTTTGTCGGCGGCAAGCCGTTGCAGAACGCCTGGCCATCGCTGTCCGCCATCCCGGCACAGACGCCCCTCTCCGTCCAGATGAGCCGGGATCTGCGTAAGAGAGGATTTGCCTTTGTTGGCCCGATCATTTGCTATGCCTTCATGCAGGCGACCGGTATGGTCAACGACCATACGGTCGATTGCTTTCGTCATAAGGAGATTCAGGCTTTAGCGGAGGAATGATCTTTTCAAGGAGGCACGGCGCGAGAGGGGGGAGACCTCTATGCGCCGTGGTGTAACAGAGGAGGAGAGCATGGCGTATAAGGTAGTGATTACGGCCCGGTATTTCACCAACGACCCCACACCGCTGGACTACCTGCGGGCGCATCAGTGTGAGCTGGTTGAAAGCGGGTATGGCGGGGACAGGGATGATCGAGAACTGAGCGAAGAGGAGACCATACGCCTGCTACAGGGGGTCGATGCCCTCATTGCCGGAGGCGTCAAGGTGACCCGTCGTGTGCTGGAAGCGGCTGATCGTCTCAAGATCGTGGCACGACGGGGGGTCGGTTTTGACAGTGTCGATCTGCAGGCCGCCACAGAGCGGGGTATCGTGGTCACCATTACCCCAGGGGCGATCACCAACAGTGTGGCAGACTTCACCTTTGGTCTGATGATTGCCGTCGCCCGCAAGATCCCTGTTGCCGATAGAGCCATCCGCGAGGGGAAATGGCCGGTACTGATGGGAACGGAGTTGTGGAAGAAGACCCTGGGAATTATCGGATTGGGGCGTATCGGGAAAGCCGTGGCGAAAAGGGCCCGTGGTTTTGATATGCAGATCCTGGCCTATGATATCGTGCAGGATGAGGCCTTTGCCCAGCAGTACGGTGTCCGTTATGTCTCTCTGGAAGAGCTCCTCCAGAGTGCAGATTTTGTCTCGATCAATGCCCCTCTCTCCTCCACGACAACCCATCTCATCGATGCCAGGGCCCTCCGCATGATGAAGCCGACCGCCTTCCTCATCAACACGGCACGAGGAGGATTGGTCGATGAGAAGGCGTTGATCCAGGCTTTGCAGGAAAAATG
>RFHZ01000378.1 GCA_003696125.1 Nitrospinota bacterium | reverse complement strand
TCCCATGCCCTTTCCCATCGCGTAAAAAGGGTCTCCTTGCTGTCGGTCGGTTCCAGCACGAACTCCATATCCCGGTTCCGATCAGGTTTCTCGCCATCTGAGGTGAGAAAATCGGTCCAGCGGGAGAGCATGTTGCCGCTCATGTGCTTCATGATGATGGCGATGTTATTCGACTCGTCATCCAAAGTGAAAAACAGGGCCTCATCAGGGATCTGTTGCAGCGCCCTTTCTGCTAATCGCTTATAGCCACGAAACGTAGCCAGAGCATTATCGAGGTAGTGTTGGGCCAGAGCGGTATCCATGGGGTAACCTCCTCATCAGTGCTTAAAGTGTCGCCGGCCGGTAAAGACCATCGCCATCCCATGAGCATCCGCCGCTTCGATCACTTCTGCATCGCGCCGGGACCCTCCCGGTTGGATGACGGCCCTGACCCCTGCCTCGGCCGCCCTGTCGATACTGTCTCGAAACGGGAAGAAGGCATCCGAGGCCATGACGGCACCGGCAGTCGGCAACACCGCCTTCATGCAGGCGATCTGGACCGCATCAACCCGGCTCATCTGCCCGGCCCCGATCCCGATTGTCTGCCCGGCATGGGCCAGGACAATGGCGTTTGACTTGACATGTTTGACCACCTTCCAGGCAAAGAGCAGCGCCTCCATCTCTGCTGCCGTGGGTTGGCGGGCGCTGACAACACGCCAGGAGGAAGGATCGACGCCCGGGCCATCACTTTCCTGCAGCAGAACCCCGCCGCTGATGTGGCGTAGCTCCCAAGGAGAGGTGGTCGGTTGCTGTTCTAAAGGGAGGGTCAGGAGCCGCAGATTCCGTTTCTTTCGCAGCAGGTGAAGGGCTTCGGGGGTAAAGTCGGGAGCGAGTATCGCTTCCAGGAACATTGCTCCCATCTCCTGCGCCGTCTCCAGATCGACCGGCCTGTTTACCCCGACGATCCCACCAAAGGCCGACATCGGGTCTGTATCGCGTGCCCGGCAATACGCCGCGCAGAGCGTTTCTCCCTGGGCCACCCCACAGGGATTGGTGTGTTTGATCACGACAGCAGTAGGACGCTCGGGAAATTCCTGTAACAAGGCCCGGGCAGCATCGAGATCGAAGATGTTGTTAAAGGAGAGCTCCTTCCCGTGCAGTTGCCTGGCGTTGACTATGGCCGGGGCAGGAGGAAGAGGTGACCGGTAGAGGGCTGCCCGTTGGTGAGGATTCTCTCCATAACGTAAGGATTGCATCTGGGAGAAGGCGAGGAGAAGCGGATCGGGAAAGGTGCCCGGTGCGTGCTGGCTGTGCAGGTAGCTGGCGATGTGGATATCGTAGAAGGCCGTATAGGCGAATGCTTTCTGGGCCAGGCGTAAACGGGTCTCCTCACCGACCTCACCCCGATCCTGTAACTGTTGCAGCACCATTGCGTAATCGGCCGGGTCGGTTAGCACGGTGACAGAGGCAAAATTTTTCGCCGCTGCGCGTAACAGGGCCACCCCTCCGATATCGATCTGCTCTATCGCCTCGGCCAGGGAAACCTCTGGGTGGGCAATCGTTTCCACAAAGGGGTAGAGATTTACCACCACCAGATCGATGGGGGCAATGCCGTATTTGCGGAGCTCTGCCTCGCTCTCTGCATCCCGTGGCGCCAGGATACCGCCATGGAGGTAGGGATGCAGGGTCTTGACCCGGCCCTGGAGGATCTCTGGAAACCCGGTGTACTCCGACACCTCCGTAAAAGGGATGCCCTGGGAGGCCAAAAACCTGGCCGTACCACTGGTGGCGAGAATAGGGATGTTAAGAGCGGTCAGGCCTTGAGCCAGCTCGATGAGGCCGGTTTTGTCGGAAACACTGATGAGGGCACGTCGCACCGATGGCATATCCTCTCCTCTTTTCTATCCCAGATCCCCATAGAGAAATTGCAGCAGGGTAAGCATGGTCAGGGCAACCGTCTCGGTTCGCAGGAGGCGAGGTCCCAGGGAAACCGGGGCAAAGCCATGTTCTACCGCCTGGGAGACCTCTTCCTCGCTGAATCCCCCCTCTGGCCCGACCACAAAGATGATGGCGTGCACGGGTGATTGGGGGGGGAGCAGGGAGCGAAGCGGTGTGCTTGCTCCTTCCCAGCAGAGGAGCTTCAGAACTTCTGGAGCCGTCCCGCTCTTTTCCTCCTCCAGGCTTTCTGGGTGCTGGCTGAGGAAGGCTTCCCAGGGGGTACAGGGATAGATCACCGGCACGTAGACCCGCCCGCACTGCCTGGCAGCTTCCTGGGCGATCCGCTGCCAGCGTTCCTGGTGCCGCATCATCTGCTCGGCATCCCTCTGCGGCACCGTGCGACTCGTCTGCAGGGGAATAACCACATCCACTCCCAGTTCGGTTGCCTTTTCAATGATCCAGCGCATCTTCTCTCCGCGCGGGATGCCCTGTCCCAGGATCAGGGTCCCTCGCTGTTTAGGAGGAACGAGACGCTCTTCCAGCACCTGGCAGCAGACCCCTTCTCGCGAGCGCCGTACGATGCGGCTGATATAGCTCCGTCCCTGCCCATCGAAGATCTCGACTTCTGCTCCCACTCCCAGGCGGAGCACATGCAGGAGGTGGTGCGCCTGGGCCCCGGTCAGGTGGATGAAGGGGGGACGGATATGTGCTGGCGGAAGATAAAAGCGTCTCATCCCTTCCATCCGCACTCAATTGGGGTTCCTCATTTCATGGAGAGCCTTCCCTTTCCCCTGGTGAGCAGCAGGCTGCCCAGCGTCTTCAGCCGGTGGAAGAGGTGGGCGGGGAAGCGATGCGGCGAGGAGTCATCCCCTTCTCCCATGCTGCGGGCAAATTCCCGCAGCAGTTCTTTCTGCCGGGCATTCAGGTTGGTGGGTACCTCGATGGCGATCCGCAGGAGAATATCCCCACGACCGAATCCATGCAGATGGGGCATCCCGTATCCCCGCAAGCGCAGGATCTTTCCCGATGGGGTACCTGCCGGGATTTTGACCCGGACTCCCCCCTGCAGGGTAGGGGCTTCGATCTCTCCTCCTAAGGTGGCTACGGTAAAGGGGATGCTCAAATCCCCGAAGAGGTCGGTATTCTTGCGGGTGAAAATCGGGTGGGGTTTGATCTGGACGACCACAAAGAGATCACCCGCTTCCCCTCCATTCATCCCTGCCTCTCCTTCCCCTTTGAGCTTGAGACGGGTTCCCGATTCGATACCCGGCGGGATCTTTACCGTCAGGAGGCGTTGTTGGAGGACACGTCCCTCTCCCCCACATTCCGGACAGGGATGCTGGATGATGGTACCACTTCCCCGGCAGTAAAGACAGGTCCGGTTTAAGGTAAAGAACCCCTGGTGATAGCGCACCTTTCCCCGCCCTCCACACTGGGGACAGG
>RFHZ01000377.1 GCA_003696125.1 Nitrospinota bacterium | reverse complement strand
GGCGAAGTGTCGATGCGCACTCCCCATCCTGGGAGGGGATTGACCACTGGCAAAGTAGTCTCCTGCCACCGGGAGGAGGGAGAAGAGGGTGGCATCGAGCAGGGAGAGCTCGATCTTCTGTCCCTTTCCCGTCCGGTGACGGTGGAGCAGCCCGGCCATGATCGCATACGCCATCAGCGTGCCGGTAACGAAATCCGGGGCAGGGTTTCCCACGCGAACCGGTCCACCCCCTTGCTCGCCGGTGAGGGCCATGAGCCCGGCGATGGCCTGGATGACCGGATCGTTGGCCGGCAGCTTACTGTACGGTCCGCTCTGCCCAAAGGCGGAGATGGAGACGTAGAGGATGTCCGGTCGGACCTCTCGCACCCGGTCATAATCGACACCCAGCCGGGTGACGGTGCCGGGACGAAAGTTCTCCACGATCACGTCGGCGGTCGGGACCAGGCGAAGAAAGATCTCCTTTCCCCGGGGATGGCGCAGGTTGAGGGTCATGCTCCGTTTGTTCCGGTTCTGACTCAGGAACTGGGTATTGACTCCGTTGATCCGGGCAAACCCTAAACTGCGGGAATAATCCCCGGAGCCGGGTTGCTCGATCTTGATCACATCGGCTCCCAGGTCTCCCAGCAACTGCGTACCAGAAGGGCCGGCGGTCATGATAGACAGGTCGAGGATGCGTATACCGGAGAGCAGTTGTCCAGGTTTCTCCATGCGTCTCCTCCCTCTGCTTAC
Source organism: Nitrospinota bacterium (assembly GCA_003696125.1). Taxonomy (GTDB): domain Bacteria; phylum Tectomicrobia; class Entotheonellia; order J063; family J063; genus J063. Next base: position 1,143 of record RFHZ01000377.1, on the reverse strand, counting down.
AGGCCCAACTGCCTGGCCACAACCAGGCGCTGGATTTCATTCGTCCCCCCAAAGATCTGGAAGAGTTTCGATTCGCGGAAGTGTCGCTGCATATCCGATTCCATAGAGTAGCCGTATCCCCCCAGGATCTGCAGCCCTTCTATGGCGGTCTGGACATAGGTATCCGCGGCAAAGACCTTGGCCGCACTCGCTTCCCTGTCCGCGGCCTGGCCCTGTGCGAGGAGGTATCCTGCCTGGTAGGCCAGCAGCCGGGAAGCATCGACCCGCGTCTGCATATCGGCCAGCTTGTGCTGGATGGCCTGGAACTTGCCGATGGGTCGGCCAAACTGCACCCGCTGCTTGGCGTAGCGGAGGGCATCATCGACCACCGCCTGGGCTGCACCGGTGCACATGGCGGCAAGGGCGGCCCGTTCTTTGGTCAGGGTAGGCAGGAGATTGATCCACCCGTGATGGAGTTCGCCGACCAGCAGATGAGCAGGTACCCTGACCTCATCGAAGTAGACCGCACAGGTACGCAGCGCGTGGCCACCGAGCAGGTTTAGCGGCTGTATCTCCACCCCCTCGCTCTCCCGTGGGATCAGCAACAGGCTCATCCCCTGGTGTCTCTCTGCGCGGGGATCTGTGCGCACCACGGTCAGCAGATAGTGGGCATGCAGGGCATTGGTGATCCACATCTTGGAGCCGTTCACCACGAAGTGATCGTCCTGGAGGATGGCGGTGGTCTTGACCGCAGCCGCATCAGAACCGGCATCCGGTTCGCTGAGGGCAAAGGCCAGGGTAATCTCTCCCCTGGCCACCCTGGGCAGGATCTCTGCCTTTTGAGCCGGGGTACCAAATCGCTGTATGGTTCCTCCCACCATGCTCACGGTGATGTTCCAGACGCGGGCCAGGGCAATGGAGTAGTAAGCGATGGCCTCCAGGAAGACGATCATGTCCAGGTAATCTCCGTATCCCCCGTACTCTGGGGGGAGGGTGAGGGACCACCATCCCAGGGCAGCCGTCTTCTGGATCAGCTCTATGGGGTAGCGTTTGTGCTCATCGCACTCACGCACATACTCGCGGGGACATTCCGCCTTCATGAATTGATGGACACTTTCCTGGAGTAGCTTGCGTTCACCGGTGGTATAAGGGGTCAACATCTTC
>RFHZ01000376.1 GCA_003696125.1 Nitrospinota bacterium | reverse complement strand
GCATAACCCTAGCCGCATTTAAGAAATGAAGCACTGAGTTTCACTCATCACTCATCACTCATTACTCGTTACTCGTTACTTATTTTGAGCAGACGGCATCCGGTGACGATGCCGACCAGGGTATCCACGCCGGAGCTGTGTCCCACAGCAGCCAGGGCCTTTGCCCGGCTAGGCCAGGAAGGGTCTCCTGGAATCAGGGAGCGTATAAAGAAGGCCAGGGGTTCGGCAAAGTTGCCTTCCAGGGCGCAGCGGAGAAATTCGGCACTGAGATCGGTTGTTTGGGTCTTGACCCGGTGAAGGAAGGCTTGTTGGGCCGGAGCAGGGAACAGCATCTCCCGTCGTCCACTGATCTGCAGTACGGCCAGGAGACCCAGGAGCAGATCATCACCCGAGGGGGTGAGACCTGGTCCCAGCCCGATCAGATTATGAGCCAGGTGTAGCAGCGAGTCGGTTGACCCTTCCCGGCTTTGTAGCAGAGGGGTGAGCAGGGGAGATACTCGCCGGCAGAGAGGAGGCAAAGCGACACGGCAATCTTCTTGTGTCCGGAGAAGCGGAGCCAGGCCACGTTCTGGAACATGGGTAAGGATCCAGGAGGTAAGGGCATCGGCGATCTGCGACCATATCCTCGCTGGCAGGGAGGGGAGCGGATCGAGATGGCCGTTCCACTCCTCTGCTCCGGTGTGACGCAGGTAGAGGGTGACCGGTCGATCTGGGAGGGGGGAGAGGGTTGCGGTCAGTGCTTCGATGTCGTAGTCGAGGATCAGGGAGAGGGGGGATTGCAGGTATCCGTCTTCCTGGAGGCTCAGCAGGCGGCCGGCTGGTGTGCGGACATTGATGATACGCGCATAACAGGAATGCACCTGGCCGCGAAGAAAGGATTGAGAGCACAAAAGAGCCGCTGCGGCTCGTGTCCAGCGTTTTACGGTGGCCTCCATCCTTCCCCGGTGTTGTGAGGTTAGAGACTCTTTCTTGTCATATCCTTGGAGGTAATAATTGTGCCCCGTGTATTACCGCCAGGATATCTATCTGATCTGGTTTGATTCGGTAGATAATTCGATAGGAGCCTTCTATCACCTCCCGGATATCTTCGGCTTCGTACTCTGGTACCTTACGGCCTGACAGAGGAAACTCTGCGATTTGTTCTGATCTTTTCGTTAATCTATCCACCATTCTCTGGGCATAGAGAGGAGAGTTTTGGGCCAGATATCCATAAATAGCCAAAAGATGCTCTATAGCGTTGTTTGTCCAGTAGACTCTCACTTCGACAACCCGAATTTAGCGCGTACTTCCTTGACATCAACGGTTCGTCCTGTCCGACTATCTTCAAGTCCTGCTTCGATTACCTGACGAACGTAAATCTTATACATCAAATCATCCCAGGTCGCGTTTTCCGATAAATCCTCTATTAAACGGTGTGCTACTTGCTTAATATCTGTCGTCTGCATATTCCAATCCTCCCTGTTATCGGTCAGAGAAACTCTGGATAAGACCCTATCCATCTATCACTCACATATTACCCCTTTGATCACACATATTCAATACACTGGCGATTTAGGTATTCTCAACAGGTGGTACTTGGTGTCTTTCTTGATTCCAGGTTCTCTCGTATCTCCGGGTCAGGCCAGCCTACGGAAGCCTTTCCCCTTCCCGAGCGAGTAGAGGCGCAGCGCGCTGCGCCCCTACCAGACAACCGGTGACCTGTGTGGTCTCTCAGGACTGAGTAGCGAGTAACGAGTAATGAGTAATGAGTAATGAGTAACGAGTGATGAGTGATGAGGGATATGATGAACACTAAAAACTTTGTGCCTCAGTGCCTCAGTGCCTCTGTGCCTAGTCTTTTCGTGCCTCTGGGCCTGGTCTTTACCCCTTCTTATGACGCCGGTATTCCTCGAACATCTCCGGGGTAGGGGGATAGTATTTGCCTGGCGCCACCCTTTCCTCCTTGATCTTCTGCTTGACGTACTGCTCCACCTCTTCGTGTTCTTCCGCCTCTTCCACCACTTCTGCGGCCAGCCAGGAGGGGACCACCACGATCCCATCATCGTCGCCGACCAGCACATCGCCGGGACGCACCAGCACCCCTCCGCACTGGATATCCTCGTTTTCATAAGCCGGATCGGCCCAGGGGCGACCCCAGAGCGGGGTGCGTTCCTGCGCGTACACGATCAGGTTGTATTCTTCCTGGATGAGCACATCCAGATCACGAATGGCGCCATCGGTCACCAGGCCGTCTGCCCGGTTCATGGCCAGTTGGACCAGCTTGACATCACCAGCCACGGCTGCATAGCGTTTTCCCATCATGTCGGCCACCAGCACGTCTCCCGGTCCGCAGCGGGCCATGGCCTTGTACTCCGGCGAGTCCTCTCCGATACGCGTCTGCCGGTTCAGGTCGGGACGCGGGGGGAGGAAGCGGAGGGTACGGGCCCGGGCAGCAAGACGTTTGCCCGGGGTCATCGGCCTGACCCCTTGCATGAAACAGGGGGAATCGAGGCCGAGTTTGCGCTGGACCACCGTATAGACGGTGGCTACCGGTACCTGCTTGAAGCGATCCAGGATAGCCTGTGGCACTTCCACCGGAGTCATTGCCCGTTCTGCCATCTTTCTCTTCTCCTCTACGGTCGTATGGAATGGGGGAGTAGAACCTTATCCGACAGGTTTACCCTACTCCGAACCGGATCCGATGTCAACGACTTTTGCCTGTCCAGAACCACCGTACCCGTTTTGCATAGGAGCTATGCAAAAACTTCGCTCCTCTCCTTCTCCCCCTTCCAGGTCTCTGCTCTTCATCTCCCTCTTTTCTTTAAGTTGTCTCTGGTCACCCGGGTAAACCAGTCTGAATGCTGGTAGAAAGTTCCTCTCCCCTCCCCCTGTTATGTAAACTTTTCATGCTCTGGCCCCTTCTTCGTAATTGTTGAAGCTGTAACGATAGATGACACTCCCCGGGCAAAGGCTGTACCGG
>RFHZ01000375.1 GCA_003696125.1 Nitrospinota bacterium | reverse complement strand
GCCATGGCCTCCTACCATGCCTGGCGCTACAATCTTCTGAAAAGCGCGGATAGAAAGCTCCACCTCGTCTCCTATCGTACCACCCTTTCCGCCAAGCAGGGGGAGAACATGGCCGTGCTCAACACGCACATCACCGCCTTAGAGAACCAGCTCCTCTGCGCCTCGTTGCTGACCGTGGGGGCAATCGTCTCCCTGGAGGAGCGCGATCCGGCTGCGACCAAGAGCGAAGCGCGCATTGCCCAGGAGGCCCGCCTCCTGCTGACCGATCTGTACCACTGGTTCTCGCAGCTCGGGAAGAGCTTTCTCTATGCTCCAGAGACGGTAAACCTGGCGATACCGTACTGCCTTGAAAGCCTCGTGCGCCTCGGTGTTGTCGAAAAGCAGGGAGAGGGGGAAGAGGCTACCTACCGGCTCGCCCCCCCTTCCCGCCATCATCCGGCCGTTGCCATCCCCTTGCCCGACGGCGTCTATGCGTAGGGGCTCTCATCTCCCGATGATCCGCAGCAGCTTCTCGTTCTGCAGGATCTCCTGCGGATGCCCCTCAAAGATGATCTCCCCTCTCTCCACCAGATAGGAGCGGTCAGCCACCTGGGAGGCGATGCGGATGTTCGATTCGGCCAGCAGGATGGTGATCCCCATCTCGTGAATCCGCTTGAGCGCCTCCCGGAAACGCTTGACCACAATCGGGGCCAGCCCTTCAAACGATTCGTCCAGCAGGAGGATCGATGGACTCAAGGCCAGTGCCCGCGCTACCGAGACCATCTTCTTCTGTCCCCCGCTTAAGTGGAGCCCCTTGCGGTGCAGGAATTGTCTGATCTCCGGGAAGATGGCGAAGATGGTCTCAAAGGAGATCCTCTCTGCCCGGGAGGTATGGCCGGTGATCCAGGTGGAGAGGACCAGGTTTTCGGCCACGGTCAGATCGGCAAAGACCCGCGAATCTTCGGGAGAGTACCCGATCCCGCGTAGCACCCGCTCTCGCGGGGAGAGGGAGGTGATATCCTGGCCGTGCAGGAGGATCTTTCCTGAGCGGGGCGTGTAGAGGCCGATGATGGTCTTCAGGATGGAACTCTTGCCCGCCCCGTTCCGTCCTACCAGACAGACGATCTCCTCCGGCGCCACGCTGAAGGAGATGGAGCGGAGAATCTGGGTTGTCTCTATGGAAAAATCGAGCTCTTCTACCTGCAGTAACATCTCACAGCCCCACCCCAAAGAGGAGTTCCTGAACCTCGGCATTCTCCATGACCGCCTCCGGCTCGCCTTCGGCCACGATACGGCCTTCGTGCATCATGATGACGCGATCCGAGTAGTTGGAGACGATGTCCATGTCGTGTTCGATGATCAAGGCCGAGGTATTCTCTTTTCTAAGGGCGGTCACGATGGTGTCCATGACCGCGAATTTGTCGCTGGTGGCCACCCCGCTGGTCGGCTCATCCAGGAGAAGGAGTCTCGATTTCAGGGCAAAGGCCATGGCAATGTCGAGTACCTTCTTGTCCCCTTCGCCCAGCCCCTTGGCCAGCAGGTTCCGCTTCTCCAGCAGCCCGAAGAGCTGCTGGATGGCCACCGCCTCTTCCGTGATCTCGGTATAGGCATCGGCCGGCCAGAGCCAGTGATGCAGCTTTCCGTACTTGGAGAAGAGGGGGGTGCGGATGTTGTCCAGCACGGTCAGATTGGCAAAGAGATGTACGAGCTGGAAGCTGCGGCCGATCCCGATCCGGATGCGGGTGGAGGGGTGGGCATAGGTGATATCCTTCCCCAAAAAGTGGATGTGTCCACCATCCGGGAGGAGGTATCCGCTCAGCAGGTTGACCAGGGTCGTCTTCCCGGCACCGTTAGACCCGACCAGGGAGACGATTTCTCCCTCCTGGATGGTAAAACTGACCCCATCCACCGCCCTGAGATCACCAAACGATTTCCGGAGCTGTTCCACGACGAGCATCTGTCCCCCTTTCCCCTGCGCTATCCCTTTGTACCTGTTTTTTATCCCTGGTTTGTTATAGTCAAGTATCCGTGTTCAACGCGTAGGGGCGCAGCGCGCTGCGCCCTTACCAGACAGTCGGTGGTCTGTGGGCCTTTGTGTCTTTGCCCCTCTCTTTCTCCCTCTTGGGTAACACTTTTCTCGCCAGATCCCCCAATCCCCCGGCCACGCCACCCGGCAGGAAGAGGACCAGGAGGATGAGCGTGATCCCCATCACGAACTGCCAGTATTCGGTATTGGCAATGGCGTACGATTGGAGAAAGGTGAAGAGGATGGCGCCGACGATCGGGCCTTCAAAGATGACAAACCCGCCCAGGAGCGTCATGTACACGATCTCACCGGAGAAGATCCAGTGAGAGATTTCCGGGGTGACGTGCCCATCCACGAAGCTCCAGAGGGCACCACCCAGGCCGGTGAAGAGACCGGAGATGATGAAGGCGTAGAGCCGGTATCGCCGCACCCGGACCCCGATGAGGCGGGCCCGGATCTCGTCGTCCCGGATCGATTGCAAGGCTTTGCCAAAGGGGGAGTTGACGATCCCCTTCATCAGGAGGAAGGCCAGGCAGAAGATAACCAGCAGGACATAGTAGTAGGTATCGGAGAGGAAGACCGGCCGGCGGATTCCCTCAAAGGAGATGCCGAACATGTCCGGGATGCCGACTCGCAGTCCATCCGACCCGCCGGTGATGTTGTAGAACTTCTCCAGCAGCACGTTTAAGAGCATGGAGAGGGAGAGGGTCAGGATGGAGAAGAAGATTTTGGTATGGCGGACCGAGAGGAAGCCGAAGAGAAGGGAGATGAAGAAGGAGGTGATGAGGGCGGCCGGGAGCAGAAGCTCGAAGGTATAGTATTCCGGGAAGTAATGGTAGATCATGGCTACGGTGTACGCTCCGGCGGCAAAATAGGCACCGTGACCAAAGGAGAGCAGGCCGGTATAACCTAAGAGGAGGTTGAAGCCGAGTCCCACAATGGCCAGGGCCAGGCCGGATTCGAGCTCAAACAGGTAGGAGGTCGGAAGCAGGTGGGGCATGACGACCAGCAGCACCAGTCCGGCCAGATAGAGCAGTACCTGTCCCGCATGAATGGTGATCCCTTTCACCTGCATCCTCAGGCCTTTCCAAAGAGTCCTTCCGGTTTGACCACCAGGATGATGGCGGCGATAAAGAAGAGGATGGCCGATTCGATTTCCGGGAACTTCACGATGCCGATGGAGCGCACGATGCCGACCAGGAGCGAGCCGATCAGCGCCCCTTTAGGGCTCCCCAGTCCCCCGATCACCACGACGATGAAGGCGAGGATCAGCGGCTCTGTGCCAAAGCCCAGGAGGACGGAAGTGGTGGGAGCGACCAGCGCCCCGGCCAGTCCGGCCAGGCCGGCGCCAAGGGCAAAGGCCCAGGTGCTGAGCCGCTGGATGTGGAGTCCCATGGCCGTGGCCATCTCCCGGTCCAGGGAGACGGCTCGTAGCATGATCCCGAGCCGGGTTTTGGTCATCAGGAGCCAGACGAGAAACCCGGTGAGGAAGCTCACCCCGATGATGAACAGGAAGTAGAGGGGATAGGGATTGCCCAGGATGGTCACCGTGCCCAGGCGATCGAGAGGGGTAGAGGCGTAATAGCCGGTTCCCCCCCACACCACCTTCATCCCATCTTCCAGGACCAGGAGGACCCCAAAGGTCATCAGCAACTGGTACTCGAGGGGTCGCTGGTAGATGGGCCGGATCAACACCCACTCCAGTACCACCCCCACCAGACCGGCCAGGACCAGACCGCTGAGGAGGGAGGCGAAGACGAAGAAGAGGGGAGCCCCTTTCCCCAGGGCGATGATGGCCCAGGCTCCCATGAAGGCCCCGATGGCGTACAGGGAGCCGTGGGCGAGGTTGAGGACCCCCATCACACCCAGGATGATGTTGAGTCCCAGCGAGATCAGAAAGATAAAGGCGGCGTAGTACAGGCCGTTGAGAAGGTAAATCACCCATTGCGCCATGGCATCGTCCATCCCCAGACGTTCAGCGATCAGCCCTGGGCCCCGGTCCTTTCTGGGCCCACAGCGCTGATCGCTGAACATGTGTGTTACACCTGCCAGCTGTTGATCCAGTCCTCTGTCCGGATCCCGACCGGGGCATTCACCATGTGGGCGGGGAAGACCTCCATGCGATTCGGGTCCAGGATGGGGAACGGATAATCAGGGGTGAGCTTGGTAAAGCCGAGCAGCACATCTTCGATCCCGTTGTGATCCTCCCGGATGGCGAGGTGACCGGACGGGGTTTCGATGGAGATACCGACCATGGCCTTGGCGATCTCTTCCTGGGTCGGCCATCCCCCGACCAGCGAGGCGGCTTTCTCCACGGCGGCTTTATAGGTGTAGAGCGCCTGGTAGGCATGGTAGCAGGGATAGGTCGGATACTTGCCGTACCGCTTGTGGTATTCCTCGACAAACCACTTGTTCAGCGGCCACCTGTCGTGAGGGGGATAGAGGAAGTAGTGGGTACCGGCACAGCAGATGATCTGCTCCTCGGGGAACTCCTTGCCGATCTCCTGCGGATAGGGTTCGCCGCGTGAGTAGGCCATGCGCGCCTTCTGGAAGAGACCGAGCTCGAGGGCCTGCTTGGTAAAGGTGACCGCGTCTCCTCCCCAGAGGGCGGAGTGGATGATCTCTGCCCCTGAGCCGATGACCGCGCTGATGTGTGCGGTGTAGTCGGTGGTAAAGAGCTTGGGCCACCAGGTCCCGACCACCTTGACCTGGGGCATCAGCTTTTTCATGGCCGTCTCAAAGATATGCCAGCTATCGCGACCCCAGGCGTAATCGGGATTGATGCCGGCAATGGTCTTGGTCTCCGGCAGATACTTTTTGATCATCAGGGCCAGCCCGATGTTATCGATCCCCAGATGGGCTTTGCTGCGGAATCCCAGCTGGTACTTGGGGACCTTATAAGGAGATTTCCTCCCCTCCATCAGCACATGGGTGCCACAGTCATAGGCCACGATCAGCCCGCCCAACTCATCGGAAAGCGGGAGCACCGCCTTGCAGTCCCCTGACGAGATAAAGCCCAGGATCACGTCCACCTTGTCATCCAGGATCAGCTTGCGGGTCAGCTTGACCTGGGCAGCGGCTCCTCCGGCCTCATCGTTGCTGATCAGGTTGATCTGTCGGCCCAGAATCCCCCCCTTTTTGTTGATATCCTCCACCAGCATCTTATAGGCGTTGTTGCCGGGGATACCAAAGGGAGCCGCAGCCGGTCCGCTGAGAAAACCGACCGTGGCGATTTTGATCGGTTCCTTGGGGATAGAACGCCTGGCTGCTGCCAGGACCGGTCTTCTGGCCCATCCGGTCAGGGCTGCCCCTGTTCCGGCGATGACTCCTCCGGCGATCTTCAGAAAGCTTCGTCTACTCTTTGGCATCGTTATCTCCCCCCTTCCCGTGTTCCGTTGTTCGCATGATCAATCCAAAACAGAGAACCTGTGGTGAGGAAATGCTCTTCGTATCACCTCCCCTCTTCTATCATCAAAAGGAGCCTCTGTCAAGCCTCTTTTCCCGCCAGCGTGTCTTCATGATCCGGGCAGTCAAAGCGGAGTTCGCTCAGGGCAAGCGGTTTCTCCATGAGTCGGCAGTGATGGGGAGCGGCCGGATCTGGGTAGGTGTCGGGTTGAAAAAAACGGCAGGTGAAGCACATGCGCGAGAGGCTGATGATGCCTGCTCGTTGCAGGGACTCGATCAGTTGCATCAAGAACTGCATCACCTCGAGACGCTGGGAGAGAGGAAAGGAAGCGAGATGATCCTTGAGCACCCGGGCCCAGGGAGAGAGCTGATCGGCCAGCCGTTTTCCGGTATCTGT
>RFHZ01000034.1 GCA_003696125.1 Nitrospinota bacterium | reverse complement strand
GGGAAGGGGCTGTTGGGTGCGGCGCAGGGACGACAGCCGCAGGTGATGATAGCGAGGCACCCTGTTCGTTACAGGGATTCCCTGCCGGAGGAAGTAGTCACGAATGGCACGATAGTGGCAGGCAAGGGCCCGCCAGGCATCGACCCGTTCGTCCCACCGGAACTGTGGTGGCAGATGCTGCTGGCGAGTAGCGCCTTTGAGGAGCAGGGTGCCGTCATCAAAGGAGAGTTGCATATCGGCTTAGCTCTTTCTCTAGTTCGTTAATCCATACTCTGCCGGGAGGAAGAGGGACGGATAGTGCGACTCGACACGCATCCGTAGTTCTTCCCCCGACTCGGGTAACGTCTCGATGGTACGAGTCAATCGTTCCAGCCATCGCTCCTCCTTGGGAGAGAGGGAGAACGCCTGTGCTCTGCTGGCCTCGCTGAGGATGGTGCAGGCGTAGTGGGCCACGGCCCGTGTACGCTGGTAGTCTATCTCGGCAGTGTTCCTCCCCTGCTCCCCGGGTACTTCCACGATACGCTGGGCTGTGGCATAGAGGATAGGGAGATCCATCATCCAGGATTGCGGGTCTTCTGCTCGATCAGCCTGACAGAAGAGATCGCGCAGGCCGGGTGCAGTCCCCTGACGGAGGGCGGCATTCATCAGGCGGCAATCGTAGATGAGAATCTCGGTAAAGACCTCCGGGGCAAAACCGCCCAGGAGACGCACATCCTGGACAGATTCGTTGCTCCAGAGATCGCAGACAGCCGCCGTGATGTTACCGAGTGGAGAGGAGTGGGCACATGCACTGCCCTTCCCCTCCATGCTGATGGGAACCCCCATGATTGCTTTGATGATCGGGTTTTCATAGCCACAATCCTTCAGGGGACCTGTGGCCCCCATTTCACAGGCGACCAGGGAACGTACACTCCCTAAAAGACGGATCAAGGCGGCCAGCACCTTGGGCATCATCCCCTGATGGGCCAGGTGCATGGCCGTATTCGCATGCGCACAGTCCGTATCTCCTCCCGGTATCCGGTCGTAGCGTCTGGCGATGTCTACGATGTGTCTCCACAAAAACTCCATGTCCCGGCAGGCCAGCACACCCATGGCAAACACCACCGCCTCGATATCCCCTAGCAGTAAGGCCTGATCAAAGAGCTCCTTGCCACCGGTACTCTCGATGGAGAGGATATCTGCACCGGCATCTGCACACTGTTCAAAAGCTTGCAGCATCTGAACGAGTTGCGCACCTGTCCGCATACGAGGTGGACGCTCCTGCTCGCGGATATCGGCCACGGTAACCCGCAGGGCCGTTTGCAGCCCGTACCGCTGGTAGAAGTCGTCCAGGATCTTGCGCAGGTCGGCGGTGATCAGGGCACCCCAGGCAGGTCGATCGGTGAATTCGTACAGGTGCTCGAATTCTAAGACCAGGGAAGGCTGGTTGAGACGGAGTGCTCGTTGTAAGATACGAGTAGCCATCGTCTGGAAGAGTTGCCGCACCTCAGGAAAGCTCTGCTCATCCAGGGAGACCGGGGGGAGGGTAAAGTTCACTTCAGGGAGGACGGTCCCCCCTCCGATGAGGAGGTCATGCCCACACCGCACCGGATGAGGAGCAAAACCGAAACACATCTCCTCCGGTGCCGCGTACGCCAGTGTCGTTGCCCGCTGTCGAGGTGAAAGCATCTCCTCACCGCTCCTCTCACGGATGATATCCCCCTTGGGGGGAGTCGGATCGGCTACTTCTCCAGGGTGGCCAGGAATGCGGTAACCGCCTGGACAAAGCCGGCCGGATTGTCACCAGGAACGAGATGTCCTGCTCTCTCCACCGTGACTAGAGTGCTGTTCGGGATTCTCTGGTGCATCCTCTCAGCCGTTTCCAGGGCCACCACATCACTCTCTGCGCCCCGCACCACAAGGGTAGGGCATTGCAAGGCCTCAAGATATCCCCATAGTCGTTGGGTGTAGGCAGGATCCGAGCCCATGGGTCTGCCCGGGGCGCGGAGGACTCTGTCGTACTTCCAGGTCCATTTACCATTGGGGAGTTGCTTCAGATTGTGCTGGAGGCTTCCCCGTAATTGCTCGACCGGTCGGCGCGGGTTGTACTGTCGTACCCGTTCCACAAAGTCTTCAAACGAATCGAGTTCATCCGTGCTCTGCACAAAGCGACGGATATGTTCCACCCCTGCCCGTCGGGTCTCTGGCGCGGCATCCACAATGACCAGCGCCTTCACCCGTTCCGGGTGGTTGGCGGCGTAGCTAAAGGCATTTCTCCCCCCCATGGAGAGACCGATGAGGACGAAATCGTGGAGGTTGAGCGCCTGCACAACGGCATGAAGGTCTCGTTGAAACGCCGCTGGTGAGTAATCGCCGTCTGGTGCCCACTCGCTATCCCCGTGTCCTCGCTGGTCAAGGGCGAGAACACGGAAGCGGTCGCACAGGGAGAGGGCCACAAAATCCCAAGAGTGACACGTCTGGGCAAAGCCGTGGAGCATCAGGATCGGAGGATTATGCGGTTCTCCCCATTCCAGGTAGTGGAAGCGGAGTCCATTTGCGGTCACAAACCGGTCCTGCGGTAAGGTCTCCCGGGCAAAGACGACCCCCATCGATCGGGCAGCGTCAAATAGCGGCAGGCCTTGGGGCATAGGTTGAGCAGTCACCATCTTTCCTCCCATCGGAATTCTCGAATAACACCACACCCTATTGGGCTCTATGAGACAGGCTAGCCATGATGCCGATACCTGCGTCAGAGATTCATATTAGGATATTCCTGCTAAGAGGTCAAGACAGGAGGCGAGATATTGGGGCTTCAATCAGAGAGAGTGGTGGGGAAGAAACCGGTTGACATCTCCCCTGGTTCTAAGATAGGGTACACATGCGGTGCCAGGGAGAGTAGGCTTCTTCTTGCCCAGAGCTATAGACAGACGCTTATCCACCTCCAGCCTCAAGCATGGAGTAGTATCCAGTATACCTCTTATGCCGGACGAACCGACCAAAAGCGGCGGGCTATTGGGCCCGGGAACCCCTCTGCACAAATGGTGGACGGCCATTACCGTTATGCTGGGTACCTTTATCGTTGTCCTGAGCAGCACCTCGGTCAATGTCATCCTCCCGGAAATGATGACCGGCTTCAGTCTGGACGTTGACGAGGTCCAGTGGGTGGTTACGGCCTACATGATTGCCAGTGCAATCTGTATGCCTATGGTCGGCTGGTTAGGGAACCTCTTTGGCAACCGCAACCTCTACATACTTTCCCTCTTAACCTTTGTCACCAGTTCCATGCTCGCTGGCATTTCCTGGCATTATGGGCTCTTTATCTTCTTCCGCATCCTGCAAGGGGTGGGAGGAGGCCCGCTTCTCCCCCTGGCCTTAGTGCTGCTCAATGAGGCTTTCCCTCCCCAGGAGCGGGGGATGGCCACCGGCCTCTATGGGATGGGAATCGCCTTTGGTCCTTCCATCGGCCCGGTCCTGGGAGGCTACCTCAGTGATATCTTAAACTGGCGCGCGGTGTTCTACGTGAATGTGCCGGTGGGGGTGCTCTGTATCCTCCTCAGCTTTTTCGTGCTGCCCAACAGCCAGGAGGCGCGGCGGCGCACGGTGGATATTCTAGGTCTCCTCACCATGGCCACCTTTGTCACCACCCTGTTGCTGGCCCTCAGCCAGGGACAGCGTAAGGAGTGGGATTCCACCTATATCCTCACCCTGTTTGGGATCGCCGGTATCGCCTTTGTAGCCTTCTTAGTGAGTGAACTCCTGCAAAAAGAGCCCCTGGTCGAGTTGCACCTCTTCCGGCTCTTCCCCTTTTGTATGGTCTGTATCGTCACCTTTATCAACGCCATGAATTTCTGGGGAAGCGCCTTTCTGCAAGTGATCATGTTTCAGCGCACCTTGGACTACACCCCTTTTCAGACCGGGATGATCTTCCTGCCCGGAGCGCTCTGCATGGGAGCGGTCATGATGGTCGCCGGCAAGCTCACCGATCGCCTGGAGCCCCGTCTTCCCATGATCGCAGGCCTCCTCCTCTTCGCCTATGCCTCCTATCAATTCGCCCAGGTAAACAATGAGGCCAGCATGACAACCTTAATCTGGCTCTCTATCATGCGGTATATGAGCATCGGGGCGATCATGTCTCCGCTGATGACCGCCCTTTTGATGTCGTTGCCACCGGAGAAGGTGCGGATGGGCTCTGGAATCATGAACATCATGCAGCAGGGGTTGGGAGGAACCATAGGGATCGCCATGTTGGCCACGCTGTTGAAGCGGAGGACCATCTATCATACCATGATGGTCGCCCAAAATCAGAGCCTGGCCACGAAAGGGGTGGAGACCCTCTTCCCCACGGTACGCCGTATCGTCGAGGCGGGGGGAGATGTGGGACTCCTGGCCCAGGTGAAGGCAGCCGCCCTGCTCCAGAAACGCCTTGTGCTCGAAGGGAGCATGGCTGCCTATCAAGACTGTTTCCTCCTCATGGCTGTTCTGGCCTTGCTCCTCCTGCCTCCTACTCTCCTTATCTTCACCCGACGCAACCGCGCCTGACCCCTCATCTTGTGGCTTAGCCTCTCCTCTCCCCCCCCGGAAAAAGCGGGAAGCCAGGAAAATCCTTGACAATACCGAAAAAATTCGTAAAATAAATGTAGCTTTTTCCATAGGTTGGAGGGAATCGTTCCGTTAGGAGACATGGAGACAGAGGTGTGGCCGAGAAAGGAGGCGGACGAGGAGTGTCGGTCTATGGGCAGAGAGAAGGGGGGAGAGATGTATGCCTGGGGTAAAGGTTAGGACTGATGAGCCCTTTGAGAATGCCTTAAAGCGCTTCAAAAAGCAGTGTGAAAAAGCCGGGATCCTCTCGGAAATCCGCAAGCGAGAATATTACGAAAAACCGAGTGTAAAACGGAAGCGGAAGATTCTGGCGGCGAAGAAAAAGGCGGCCAAACTGCTGAAACAGCAACAGTCTTGATCTCGGCTTACCGATTGGGAACGGTGAGTGGACGCATGAGGAGAGAGGGGCGTGTCGTTGACAGCCCCTAGTTTGGTTTATTCGCCATTACCGGATAGGGAAAGAGGACGTGGTGTGTCCTCACGAAGGAATTGAAACGGAATAGGCATGTGGCGTTCAGGAACGGACTTCTCCCAAGAAGGGCTCGAAGTTGATGAATGGAAAGCACTAATCCACCGCTATACCCACTCTCCCCCTGGCCGAAAGGCATTACAAGAGGCCTCTCCCCGGTCGGAACGGTCCCAGGTACATGCCAAATTACGAGAGACGTCAGAAGCCAAAGAGATGCTGTTGCGGGGATGGGGGCCCGATCTGCGAACCCTGGCTGATCTCTCTCCCCTCTTAGATAAGGTTGAAAGTGGTCAAGTTCTTGATAGAGAAGAACTGCTCCCCTTTCGAACTTTCTTCCCCCTCCTCAAGCAGACCAAAACCCTCTGTACCCGAGAGCCGGGAACCTTCCCCTATCTGGAAGCGCTGGCCGCCTCCCTTCCCCTTTTTACCCCCTTGCATCAAGAGCTACAGAACACACTGGGTGAGCGAGGAGAAATCCTGGATACGGCCAGTCCAGCCCTCGCCAAGATTCGACGCACGCTTCGCCAGGTCAAGGAAGCGATCCGCCAGGTACTCGAATCTCTGCTCCAGGCCAAACGCACCGTGGTTCAAGAACCGCTGGTCACCATCAAAAACGATCGCTACGTCCTCCCCTTAAAGCCAGACTTCCGCAAGCAACTCCCCGGAATCGTGCATGGGCAGTCAGGCAGTGGGGCCACCCTCTTTGTCGAGCCGCTTCAGGTGTTGCCGCTCAACAACCGACTCCAGCAGTTAAAGAGTCGAGAAGCTGAGGAGATTTACCGGATACTGCAACGCCTATCGGCCCAGATTCGGACCCAGGCAGCGGCCATCCGGCAGGCCATGGCCACCCTGGGGGAGCTCGACTTCATCTTTGCCCGGGCCCGCTTTAGTATCGATTTTCACTGTACCGAACCGCTGCTCAACGAGGAGGGGTATATCGAACTGCGCCAGGCCCGTCATCCCCTGCTAGAAGATGCCTTCCGGCAGGCGGGTGGGACGCAGCGAGTCGTTCCTATCGACTTGAGCGTGGGGAAAACGTTCCGCACCCTGGTCATTACCGGTCCCAATACCGGCGGGAAGACGGTGATCTTAAAAACGGTAGGGCTGCTAACCTTTATCACCCTGCTCGGCTCCCATATCCCGGCGGCAGAGGGGAGCAGTATCGGGCTCTTTAGGCAGATCTTTGCCGACATCGGTGATCGGCAGAGCCTATTCCAAAATCTCAGCACCTTCTCTGCCCACATGCTCCACATCAACACCATTGTCCGGGAAGCGGATGAACGCTCCCTGGTTCTCCTCGACGAAGTCGGTACCGGTACCGACCCGGCAGAAGGGGCAGCCCTAGGGATGGCTATCCTCGATTCCCTGACCGAGCGAGGTGTCAAGACCGTTGCCACAACGCATCATAACGTAATCAAGACCTACGCCTTCACCCATCCTCACATGATGAATGCCTCGGTAGAGTTCGAAGAGGCCACGCTGCAACCGACGTACAGGCTGCGTATCGGACAATGGGGACCGAGTAATGCCCTGGCCGTCGCCGAGATGTTAGGTCTGCCTGCCCCCATTCTCACCCGGGCCCGTGAACTCCTGGCCGGGACAGCTTCCTGGCATGATGCCGTCACTCAGCAGTTTGCCCAGGCCCTCCGGTCCCTGGAGCAGGAACGGGAAGCTCTTCAGCAGGAGCGAACGATGCTTCAACAACGCCTGACCCGGTACCAACGCCTGTACGAGGAGGTAGAACGAGAAAAAGCGGAGTGGCGGGAACGGAGGCGTCAGGAAGGGGAAGCCCTTCTTCGCCAGGCCCGCCACGAACTGGAGCAGTTGGTGCACGAGATACGACAACAGGGGAAAGAAGGGTATCGCGTGGCCTTTCCCCGGAAACGCTTTCAACAGATAGCAAAGACGCTGGATACAGCCTTTCCTGCTCCTCGCCCCCTTTCTTCGTCCCGGCCGATCTCTTTGGGGACCCCGGTGGCCGTGCCCCGCTGGAAACTGCAGGGGGTGGTGGTCGGGCTCTACGAATCGGCAGGAGTATTGGAAGTGCAATGTGGGGAGCGCGTAGTAAAGGTACCCCGTTCTATGGTAGAAGTCCTTGAGGAGTCGTCTCCGGAAAGTCTCCCCTCCCGTTCCAGACAGGGTACCCGGCCAGCTCAGGGATTTGCCTTCCTCCCGGCCCAGGAGTCGACCACAGGTACTCCTCCTGCAGAGGTCAATCTTCTTG
>RFHZ01000033.1 GCA_003696125.1 Nitrospinota bacterium | reverse complement strand
GAGAGGGGAGTTTATTAACTTCCCGCCTGAAGAACTTGATCCTCTCTACCGCTACGTGCAGGAACAAGGGCTTTCCTTTGGCATCCATCTCCCCCTCTTCCAGCCCTCCTGGTTGGCGGAAAAGGGGCTCTACCTGGCCCTGATCGATCACAGTGCAGAACGGCGAGAGCTCTTCTTCCGCCTGGTGGAAGAAAACCTGCAGTGGGGCAAACGCTGGGGAGCAGACTATCTGCTGGTCCACCTGCAGCGGGTCATGCTCTTTGATCATTTGCAAAACGGGGATTTCAGTATCCGGGAAGCAGAAGCGATTGCTCAGGCCGGGGTAGCCCGTCTGGAATCCCTGGCGCAGAGGTATGGTATCCCGATTGTACTGGAAAATGCTCTAGGATGTCGCTTCTTCTATCATGTGGAGCAGTACCTCTCCCTCTTTGAAAATTCTTCCTGGCTTCGTTTCTGCCTGGATATCGGCCATCTCCTCATCGATGCCAGCCTGTATGACTTTTGTGCCGAAGAGTTTATCCAGCAACTTGCGCCGTATACGCAGGAGATTCATCTCTATAATAAACCGGTGATAGGGAAACTTACCGAGATCAGCTTCGAGAAGTTCCAGGAGCTGCGCCAGAAGTTTCCGGTCCATCCCTCGCAGACGCCGGCAGAGGGCTGGAACGATACAGAAGCGGTACTCCGTATCATTCTCCGGAGAAGGCCGGATTGCCTGATTACCTTTGAATCCCATCCCTCTCTCTACCCCGACTACCGCTATACACAGGAAGGGATTCAATGGGTAAAGGCTTTGTGTCGGCAGATATTGACTGGTTAGTTCCCACTTTTTTTGCTATAATATGCTGGCAAAGTACTCCGGGGTCGTCTAACGGCAGGACATCAGACTTTGGATCTGAGTATCTAGGTTCGAATCCTAGCCCCGGAATGGGTAAGGGAGCGTGGAGGTTCTCCGGGCAGCTCCCTTTTTCTTCTTATTAATCCGGGATGAGACAAAGGGGTATGGATCATGGGGATCGGGAAGGGATTGACCTCTTATGGCGACAGCGAGTTTAGTCTCTTTATCCGCCGCGTTTTCTCCAAGTCGATGGGTTTGACCGATACCGACCTGCAAAGGCCGGTGGTCGGGATCTGCAACACCTGGAGTGAACTTAACTCCTGCCATCGCCACTTCCGGGAGGTGGCGGAAGCAGTGAAACGAGGTGTGTGGCAGGCCGGAGGGCTCCCGCTGGAGTTTCCCACCATCTCCCTGGGCGAGATCTTCCTCAGTCCCACCAGCATGCTCTACCGCAACCTCATGGCCATGGATACAGAGGAGATGATCAGAGCCCAACCCCTCGACGGGGTGGTGTTGTTAGGAGGGTGCGATAAGACCGTTCCCGCCCAGTTGATGGCTGCGGCCAGTGCCAACATCCCTACCATAATGGTCACGGGTGGCCCCATGCTGAGCGGGTACTACCAGGGGGACCGGCTGGGGGCCTGCACCGATTGCCGGCGCTTCTGGATGGAGTATCGGGCCGGTTCCCTGAGCGAGGAGGAGTTGCGCATCCTGGAAGGGGCGCTCTGTCCCAGTGCCGGTCACTGTATGGTCATGGGTACCGCCAGCACCATGGCCAGCCTTACCGAAGCCTTGGGCATGAGCCTCCCCGGTTGTGCCGCCATCCCGGCTCCCCTTTCCGAGCGACTCCGCCTGGCCGAGGAGTCTGGACGACAGATCGTTGCCCTGATCGAGCGAGACATCCGTCCCGCTCAGATCATGACCCCAGAAGCGTTTGAGAATGCCATCCGTGTCCTGATGGCGATCGGAGGTTCGACCAATGCGGTGATCCATCTGGTGGCCATTGCCGGTCGCCTCGGTATACCCCTTCCCCTCGACCGCTTTGATGCCCTGAGCCGAGAAACCCCGGTACTGGTGGATATCCGGCCTTCGGGCAGGTTCCACATGGAGGATCTGGCCGAAGCGGGAGGGATTCCGGCCGTGATGAAAGTCCTTGCCCCCCTCTTACACCTCCAGGCACTGACGGTTACCGGGAAGACGGTGGGTGAAAACCTGCAAGCCTTCCCCGTCTCCCGAGGACGGGAAGAGGTCATCGCCTCGCTGGAGAAACCGTTCCAGCCGGAAGGGGGACTGGCCATTGTGCGAGGTACCCTGGCCCCAGAGGGGGCGGTGATTAAACAGTCGGCCATGTCTCCGCAGTTCTTCCACCACCGCGGCCGGGCAGTGGTCTTCTCCTCCATCGCCGATCTGGCGGCTCGGATCGATGATCCAAACCTGGAGATTGGACCAGAGGACATCATGGTGCTGCAGAACGCCGGACCGGTGGGGGCGCCGGGTATGCCGGAAGCCGGGTTCCTTCCCATCCCCAAAAAGCTCCTGCAGCAGGGCGTGCGGGACATCATTCGCATCTCTGATGCGCGGATGAGTGGGACAGCGTTTGGTAGCGTGGTGTTACACGTCTCTCCCGAAGCAGCGGTAGGTGGGCCACTGGCCCTGGTGCAAACCGGGGATGAGATCGAGCTTGATCTCCCCCATCGACGGCTCGATCTGCTCGTTTCTGAGGCGGAACTGCAAGCGCGACGTGCCCGCTGGAAACCGCCAGAACGCCCCTATCAGCGGGGCTATGGCCGTCTCTTTCTCGATCATGTCCTCCAGGCTCATCAGGGATGTGATTTCGACTTCTTGACTGCTCACCCTTGAGCGAAGGGAACCACTACCATGGATCGTAACCTCCCTCGGATGGCAGAGACCGCCTTCGATGTGTTGATTATCGGTGGGGGCATCATCGGAGCCGGGAT
>RFHZ01000374.1 GCA_003696125.1 Nitrospinota bacterium | reverse complement strand
GTCCAAGATCGCGGTTTACTCTAACGATAAGCGCATCGATCCGGTCGGTGCCTGCGTAGGGATGAAGGGTGTGCGCATCCAGGCGATCGTTCGCGAGCTCAAGAACGAAAAGATCGACGTGATCAACTGGAGTTCTGATCCCGAGCTGTTTATTTCACGCGCGCTCAGCCCGGCCAAGCCGCTGTTTGTCACGGTGGACAAGCAGAATAGGACGGCTACGGCCATCATCCCGGACGAGCAGGTCTCCTTTTACAAAGATGGAGATTTTGTCGATCTGTGCCGGGGTCCGCATCTTCCCTCCACCGGGAAGATCCATGCCTTCAAGCTGCTGAGCGTTGCCGGGGCGTACTGGCGGGGGGATGAACGCAATAAGATGTTGCAGCGGATCTATGGGACCGCTTTTCCCTCGCAGACCGAGTTGACCCATCATCTCCAGCGGCTCGCGGAGGCCAGAAAGCGGGATCACCGGGTGCTGGGAAAGCAGCTCGGCCTCTTCCTCATCCATGAGAAAGCGGGAGCCGGTCTGGTCTACTGGCAACCGAAAGGGACCACGATCCGCAAGGTCATCGAGCGCTTCTGGGAAGACGAGCATATCAAACGCGGCTACCAGATCGTGGCCATCCCCCACATCGTGCGCCATGAGATCTTCAAGACCTCGGGACACTACGACTTTTACCGGGAACACATGTACGTGTTGCAGGTGGATGAGGAGGAGTACGTGCTCAAGCCGATGAACTGTCCCGGTCACATCCTCCTCTATCAAGAGGCGCAGCGTAGCTACCGGGACCTCCCCATCCGCTTCGCCGAGCTGGGGACGGTGTACCGCTATGAGAAGTCGGGGGTCCTGCACGGCATGCTGCGGGTGCGCGGGTTTACGCAGGATGACGCGCATATCTTCTGCACCCCGGAGCAGTTACAGGAGGAGTTGCACCAGGTGCTCGACCTGGCCCAGTTCATGCTCAACACCTTCGGCTATGAAGAGTTTGAAGTCGATCTCAGTTGCTGGGATCCTGCCAACCCGCAGAATTATGCCGGAGAGGCCGAAGAATGGGATCGTGCCCAGGAAGCGCTGCGCAAGGCCCTGGAAGAGCGAGGCATGGCTTATACGGTCCGGGAAGGGGAAGCCGCCTTTTACGGTCCCAAGATCGATATCAAGATGCTGGATGCCCTGGGACGGGGCTGGCAGGGACCGACCATCCAGTTCGATTTTAACCTGCCCCGCCGCTTTGATGTGACCTACATAGGTCCGG
The DNA here is from genome assembly GCA_003696125.1 of Nitrospinota bacterium. Taxonomy (GTDB): domain Bacteria; phylum Tectomicrobia; class Entotheonellia; order J063; family J063; genus J063. The sequence goes on along the minus strand of RFHZ01000374.1, from coordinate 416 downwards.
ATGGGAACCATCATCACGTGGTCATGATCCATCGTACCGTGCTCGGCTCCATGGAGCGGTTTGTGGGGGGACTGATCGAACACTATGCCGGGGCCTTTCCGGTCTGGCTGGCGCCGGTGCAGGCACGCCTGCTCCCCATCACCGACCGCCAGATCCCGTACGTGCAGCAGGTGCTCGCCAGGCTCCTCGACGCCGGCATCCGGGCCGAGGCAGATCTGCGCAATGAAAAGATCGGGTATAAGATCCGGGCAGCGCAGCTCGAAAAGATCCCGTATATGCTGGTGGTAGGCGACAGGGAAGTGGCTGCCGGCACGGTAGCCGTCCGTACCCTGAAAGGAGGAGACCAGGGGCCAGTTCCCCTGGATGAGGTGATCGCCACCATCCGGGAGGCGATTGCCAAAAAGACGGTGTAGCCC
>RFHZ01000373.1 GCA_003696125.1 Nitrospinota bacterium | reverse complement strand
GTGATAGGTGCTGCCTATGTCGGAAGCCTCGCCGGATTCGATAATGTGATCTCTTTGGATATGGGGGGGACCAGTGCCGATGTGGCAGTTGTAGAAGGAGGCTATCCCAAAATGACTACCTCCAACACCATTGGCCCTTTTCCGGCCCGGGTACCGATGATCGAGGTAGACACGGTGGGGGCTGGTGGAGGAAGTATTGCCTATGTAGACATGGCCGGGGGGCTTAAGGTCGGTCCCTACAGTGCAGGAGCAGTCCCTGGTCCTGCCTGCTACGGTCAGGGAGGGACAGAGCCGACCGTTACCGATGCCCATGTAGTGCTGGGGCGGATTGGGGATAAGGGCTTGCTGCAAGGAGGCATGACGCTCGATGTCGATGCTGCTCATCGAGCGATCAGGAACTTGGCAGAACGGCTGGGGATTTCCCCTCAGCAAACAGCTCAGGGGATCCTGCGCATCGCAGGGGCAAACATGCTCCGTCTTATCCGCAAGCTCTCTGTAGCCCGGGGCTACGATCCCCGAGACTATACCCTGGTGGCTTTTGGGGGATGTGGACCGCTACATGCGGTCGATCTGGCAGAAGAGTTGGGAATGCGCCAGGTGTTGGTACCGGAAGAAGCAGGGGTCCTCTCTGCCCTGGGACAACTTCTGGCCGATGTGCGAGCAGACTTTGTGCGCACAGTTCTGCGGGTGATCTGCCCAGCCGAGATGCGGTATTTGACCGAAGTGTATACCGAACTGGAACAACAGGCAATCTCATGGCTACACGAGGAAGGAGTCCCAGAACCACAGCGGAGAGTAAAGCGCTCAGCGGATGCCCGTTATTTGGGTCAGAACTGGGAACTCCTCATCGATATTCCTGCTGGCCCCTTAGAGGTGGAGACGGCAGAGACTATTACCCAGGCCTTTCATCTGGCGCACCGCCGCCGCTACACCTATGCACTACCAGGACACCCGGTGGAGGTGGTCAACTGTCGGGTTACCGCCTTGGGACTGACTCCGAAACCTCGCCTTCCTGTTTTCCCAGAGGCCACAACACCGATAGAGGAAGCTTTGGTAACCAGACGTCCGATTATCTGGGAGGGAGAACCTGTTGAGACCCCGGTGTATACGATGCACCGGCTGGCACCTGGCCATGAGATCCCTGGTCCGGCTATTATTGAACAGTTCACCGCTACCATCGCTATCCGGCCTGGCGATAGGGGCTATGTAGACCGGTATCGTAATGTTGTTATTACGTTACGTTGAAAAAGGAGATGCTCCAGTGCTGAGAGATCCGATCACCGCAGAAGTGGTCAGCAACTATCTACTTTCGGTTGCCGATCAGGTGAACGAGACGATCGTCCGTTGCTCCTTTAACCCGAACATCAAGGAACGACGGGACTGCTCTGCCGTCCTTCTGGACGGTCGAGGGCCTGTGGTTGCCCAACCAGAGCATAACCCTGCGCATCTCGGTTCTCTGATGTACATGGGGGAAGAAGTACTTCAAAAATATGGAGACGCGGTGTATCCAGGAGATGTCTTCATCCACAACGATCCGTACACCCGAGGAAGCTCACATCTCAATGACTTTACGCTGATTACCCCTATTTTCCATCAAGGAGAGCTGATGTTCTTTGCCGTCAACACCGCCCACCATGTAGACGTGGGGGGACGAGTGCCAGGTTCGACAGCCCCTGACTCTCAGAGCCTTTTTGAGGAAGGGATCCAGATTCCCCTGGTACGGCTCATGCATAAGGGGAAGCTCAATCAGGATCTCCTCCAGGTGATCTGTTGGAACTGCCGGGATCCGGCAGAGAGGGAAGCGGATATCAAAGGGCAGATCGCCGCAAATGAGATCGCCCGCGAACCTCTGGAGCGGCTGTGCGCACGCTATGGTAATGCCAGACTGCGCACTATCCTGGACGATATCCTGGCGTATAGTCGCCAGCGAGCCTACCAGATTATCCAGGAGCTTCCCGATGGCCGGTACACGGCGACCAGCTATCTTGACGATGATGGCCTGGGGGGTGCACCGGTTCCTATCACCGTAACGGCCTGTATAGAAGGGCATCGGCTGACCTTTGACTTCACCGGATCCGGTCCCCAGGCCCGTGGAGCCTTCAACGCCAGTGAGACAATCCTGAAAGCCTCAGTTTATTGGGCCTTTAAGGCGATGCTTGACCCGGACATGCCGGCAACCAGTGGCTTCTTTGATGCACTGACAATCGTTGCTCCAGAGGGGAGCATTGTCAACCCTCGCCCTGGCGCCGCGGTGGGGGTACGGGTTGACACGGCACAGAAGATTGCCGATGCCGTGATCAGAGCGCTGAATCAAGCGCTTCCCCCAGAACGGAGAGTGGCCGGGAGTCACGCCGTTAACTCTGGCTTGATCTTCTCTGGTTATGATCCTTTCCGACAAAGATCTTTCGCTTTTATCGAGACGTTTGGAGGTGGGGGAGGTGCCCGGGCGGGTAAAGATGGTCTGGACGGTATCCACGTGTACATGGTCAATCCCTCCAATTTGCCTATTGAGGTCTTAGAGCGCGAGTACCCGTTGCGGGTAGAGCGGTACGGTTTAGTCGTCGACTCCTGTGGCCCTGGTCAATTCCGTGGTGGACTCGGCATTCGACGAGACGTCCGAGTGTTGGCAGATGAGATCTTTGTGACTACACGATCGGAGAGTCAGAGGCAGGGAGCCTGGGGGATAGAAGGGGGTGGTTCTGGTCGGCCAGCATACACCTGTAAAAATCCTGGTACACCCCAAGAAGAACGATTGCCGGGAAAACGCTCACAGATTCCTTTGCGAAAGGGGGATGTGGTGAGCCTGCAAACTCCTGGAGGAGGAGGGGTAGGGCTCCCAGTTCATCGTAAGCCGGAGCAGGTATGGAATGATGTCCTCGACGGGATCATTTCCCCAGCGTTTGCCCAAACGGTGTATGGGATCTCTCCTCCTCTCTCTTGAAGGAGAAACGGAAAAGAGGAGGAGAGGGAGTGGATATTTCTCCTGTATTATGAGAGAATACGGGAAAAAGAGGCCACAATCTCACCATAATCAAGCAGAAAGGAGGAGACGTATGGACAACAGGATTCTTCGCCTGGGGAAAAACCAGACTTTCCTGCTCCTCGTAACCTGTATCGCTGTCCTGGTGCTGCTAAACGTTGGAATTCCTACAAGTGAAGCACAGAAGCGGGGTGGCAAATTAGTCTATGCTGTCGGGACTGACCCTTACTCTCCTGCCCCCTTTGTCTACGGTGGTCTGGCTGGCTTTGCTGTGAATGGGGCGATGTACAACAGCTTACTGCGGATCAACACCGAGGGAAAGCTGGTACCTGAGCTGGCAGAGCGCTATGACATCGTAGATAATACGACTTATACTTTTACCCTTCGTAAAGGGGTCGTCTTTCACGATGGAGACACTCTGGATGCTGACGATGTGGTCTTCAGTCTAAACTTCTATATGGATAAGAAGTCCGGTGCTACCCGTGGTGGCATCCTGCGCGATATGCTGGCTTCGGTAGAGAAGGTAGACGATTTGACCGTCCGCCTCAAACTGAAAGCACCGAACGCTGCCGTGCTCCAGATTCTGGCCTTACGGGATATACCGATTATTTCTAAAGAGTGGGTAGAGGCGGGACATGATTATCGCAAGGAGTACAACGGTACCGGTCCTTTCAAGATGGTGAACGCTGTCCGGGGAGAACACTACCAGCTAGTTCGCAACGAGAGGTACTGGAAGAAGGGGTTACCGTATCTGGACGCCTTAGAGTTTCGTGTCATTCATGATCCCTTTACCCGGGCCGACAGTGTGCGAGCAGGGGATGTGGACATCATCGATTTCCTCCCCTGGCAAGAAGGGGAGGCCTTTGACCAGGACCCTCGCTTAAAGACGATTCGCTCCTGGATCATCTTCAATGCCATTGTCCTCAATCCCAAACGCAAGCCCTTTACGGATGTACGGGTACGCCAGGCGTTGGCGTATGCCATCGACCGGGAGACGACCAATCAGATCGGACATGGGGGCATGGGCCTCCCGATCACGGGTGGTCTCCTCCAAAAGGGGAGCCAGTGGCACTGTCCTGAAAACGAGGGGACCTACACCTATCAACCCGACAAAGCCAGACGGCTCTTGGCAGAGGCGGGCTATCCCCAAGGAGTCTCTTTTGACCTGGTGCTGGCAAACTTTGCTCCCTATCTGGAGCCTTGGGCGGTCGTATCTGAAAACCTGAAAGGTGTCGGTTTTCAGGTCAACGTGATCTCTACCGATACCGGAGGGATGGCTGAACTCCGGGTAAACGGAGACTACACGGCCCTGTGGACCGGTACCCTCCTGATCTATGACGATCCCAATGCCCTGGCCACCTTCTACGAATCCTCGGGGGCGTTTTACGGAAGGGCGCATGATTTCAAGGACCCCGAGCTAGATGAACTGTTTGCCCGGGGGCGCCGAACCACCGATTTTCAGGAACGCCATAAGATCTACTGCGAGCTGGAACGCAAGGCACTAGAGAAGGCCTACTGGGTCTTTCTGACCTGGAGACCGAACATGTTTGGTCTGCGCGCCGATGTGAAAGGGTTCACCAAGATTCCGGGCATGGTCAGCTTCTTGACCCCCACGACGCTGGAGCAGACCTGGCTGGACCGGTAGAGGAGAGGCCGTGGCTAAATGGTTTGTCAAGCGATTCCTGTGGGCCGTGTTTCTGGCCTTTGCCGTGGCCACGCTTATCTTTGGCATCGTCAATCTCCTGCCCGGCGATCCGGTGACGCTGATCCTTGGAGATGCGAGTACCCACAGTTACTATGATACTGCCCAGGCACTGCGACAGCAGTTGGGGCTGGATCTGCCTCTGCATCTCCGCTACCTGCGGTGGCTGGGCAATCTGACCAGAGGGGATTTGGGAAATTCCCTCTATACCAACACCCCGGTAGCGGTAGAAATCGCTCGCAAACTCCCCCGAACGCTCGAACTGGTGTTTCCGGCGGTAATACTGGGAGTATTGATCGGGATTCCTTTGGGAGTCTTGACGGCGATCAGACGGGATACCATGATCGACCGCGTGCTCTCCGCCTTGGGGGTCACCCTCTACTCGTTACCAGTCTTTGTAACCGGTACCCTTGCTGTGCTCCTCTTCTCCATCAAGCTCGGGTGGTTACCCCCTTCTGGATACGTTCCTCTGAGAGAAAGCCCGGGACAGTTTGCCCAGCGAGCGCTGATGCCTACGTTAGCCCTGGCTGGAACAGTAATCCCTATCGCCATGCGTATGACGCGATCCACACTGCTGGAAGTGCTGAATATGGACTATATTCGCACGGCTCGAGCCAAGGGACTACGAGAACAGATGGTGCTGTACAAACATGCCTTGCGGAATGCCCTGATCCCCGTCATCGCCATTGTCGGGCTGCAGATGGGGTATATGTTTGGTGGTACGGTGATTACCGAGTTGATCTTCGCCTGGCCAGGGC
>RFHZ01000372.1 GCA_003696125.1 Nitrospinota bacterium | reverse complement strand
TTGAGCAACGGCCAGTCGGCAATGCTGTCTGAGCCGTCCGCCATCTCTTCTGTCTCCCGGTGCGGGGGCTCAGACAGCATTGCCGACTGGCCGTTGCTCAACTTTGCTCTCAACGCGGTCAACGGCGCCTCCTGGGTCTCCTTTCACCATGGGGGTGGGGTCGGGATCGGGTATGCCCTCCATGCCGGCATGGTGATCGTGGCCGACGGGACACCGGAACGGGCCAGGGCCCTGGAACGGGTTCTGACCGTTGATCCGGGAATCGGTGTGGCCCGGCACGTGGATGCGGGATATGCCCGTGCTGCACAGACGGCACAGCAGAAGGGGGTGAAGATACCCTGATGCGCGAATGACTTCTACGATTCTTTTCCGACGGGAGATGAAATATGTGGGAAAACCGGGTGAAGCAGAAGCTACGGGAAGGGAAAGTGGCAACCGTGGTAGGGGGATGGCACAATACGGATATGATCGACTTCCTCGGCCAGTTCGGTTTTGATGGGGTATGGCTGGAAGCGGAGCACGGACCGGTCAGTTGGGAACAGATCGGGGACATGTCCCGCGCCTGTGATCTGTGGGGGATGAGTTCCATTACCCGCGTGAACCGGAACGATCCCGGCCTGATCATGCGGGCGCTGGATCGGGGAGCAACCGGCATCGCAGTTCCACACGTCAATACGCGAGAAGCAGCCGAGCAGGCGATGAAAGCGGCCAAATTTGCCCCCATCGGGTATCGAGGGATGTTCGGGGGACGTCGCTCTTTCGGGGTTTCGAACTACTTCCAGCAGGCCAACGAGGAGACGATCGTGATCGTGCTGATCGAGGAGATCGCGGCGATACAGAACCTGGCTGAGATCCTGACCGTGGAGCATATCGACGTCTTCTTCGTAGCCCCGGCCGATCTGGCCCAGACCATGGGACACATCGGGAACCATACCCATCCCGAGGTGCAGGCGGTCATCGAGAAGGCCCTGGCCCAGATCCGGGAGGCGGGCAAGGTGGCCGGGACCCTGGTCACCGACGAGACGGTGGAGCGCTACCTTGCTGCCGGTGTCCAGTTCCTCTATACGGCATGGCCGCATTGGGTAGCCAGAGGAGCCAGGGATTTCCTGGCCAAAGTCGGCCATTGAGCGAGGGATGAGGACTGAGTAAACCCTGTGTGCTTCTGTGCCTTAGAGCCTCTCTCCTGACTCCATCAGCCTTCGCGCTTCGGCAAAGACCTTATCAAACATCGGTTCGGTCAGGCGACCGGTCTGGGTGTTCTGCTGACTCGGGTGATAGGACGCGATCAGGGTAAGACCTTCCTGCAGGTGATAGGTCTGGCCGTGGGCAAAGCGGGGAAGGGGACGGGACAGCGGAATGGCAAGGGCACGGCAGAGACGAAGCGTGGCCTGAAAGGCGATGTGTCCCAGGGCAACCACGATCCGGATGTTGGGCAGGAGGGTAAACTCCTGGACCAGATAGGGATGACAGGAGGCTAATTCTGCAGGTAAGGGTTTATTGAGGGGGGGAGCACAGCGTAAGGCCGCGGTGATATAGAGGTCACGGAGCGTGAGACCATCTTCTCGATGCACAGAGACCGGCTGGCTGGCAAAGCCAAAGCGGTGCAGGGTGCGTAGGAGCCACTCTGCACTCCGGTCACCGGTGAACATCCGGCCGGTCCGATTCCCCCCATGCGCTGCCGGTGCCAGCCCTACGACCAGGACCCGGGCCTGCGGATCCCCCCACCCGGGTAGAGGACGTCCCCAGTACTCCCAGTCTCGATACATGCGACGCTTCTCCCGCGCCACCTGGCTCCGGTACGCGACCAGGCGGGGACACTTCTGACAGCAGATGATCTGTTCCTGTAGACTCTGCAGAGCAGTTAGAGGATCTTCCTTCTGGTGCACTGGTTTCCTTTGAGCCTCGCATGAATGAGAAGCGCTGTTCGCCACCTAACCCCTCCTATTGTACCAGGAGAGACAGATGATTCTACCCATCACCATAGCATGGGTGTGGCGAGCGATCAAGACAGGCCAGGTTACTAAGGCGTAGAGCAAAAGAATTTTCTTGCAGCATGCGTACCGATCCCCTAGAATAGAGCCAGGCAGTCAAAGGAAACCGGTCTAAGCAAAAGCTTAAGGAGTCCATGATGGACAGTGCCTCCCTTGTTGTGTATATCAATGGTGAATACGTTCCCCAGGCCGAAGCCAAGATCTCCATCTTCGATTTCGGCTTTCTGCGGGGAGATGCGGTCTTTGATACCATGTCGGCCTGGAAGGGCTCGATCTTTAAGCTCGATGCCCATATCCGGCGCCTGTACAACTCTCTCCGTGTAGTACGTATCCCCATCTCCTTAACACCAGAGGAACTCAAACGCGCTATCATCGAAACGACCCGACGCTGTGGGCTGCATGATGCCTACATCCAGTGTATCGTTACCCGTGGTCTGCCCCCGGCAGGAGAACGGGACCTGCTCCGCTGTACCCCGACCGTGATTATCTTTGCCATTCCCTACGTGTGGATCTTGAGTCCGGAAAAGATCCAACAGGGAGCGCGGGTCAAGATCGCGTCGACCCGGAGTATCCCCCCGCAGTGCCTCGATCCCAGGATCAAGAGCCTGGACCGGCTCCACTTTGATCTGGCCATCCTGGAGGCAAAAGCGGCCGGGATGGACGAGACGATCATGCTCGATGTCCACGGCCATGTCACGGAAGGACCCGGCTTTAACGTCTTTCTGGTCAAAGGTGGTACAATCTATACCCCCCCGGAAGGGATCTTGCAGGGGATCACCCGTCAGACCGTCTTCGAAATCGCTGCCGAGCAGGGGATAGAGACGCAGGTTACTCCCCTGACCGCCTACGATCTCTTTGCCGGTGATGAGGTCTTCCTCAGCAGTACCGCTGGCGGAATCATGCCGGTAGTCGAGATCGATGGCCGGTCCATCGGCGATGGGAAGCCAGGGCCGATCAGCCGAAAGATTCATGCCGCCTACTGGAAGATGCGGGAAAGCGGCCGGCACAGCACCCCGGTCTTTTCCCCGGCAGAGGCATAGGGGGAAAAGATGCTCTGGGGTATCTTCCTGCTCCTGTGGGGTCTTTTTTGGGAGATCGTCTATTTTTACCATACCCTCATCTGGATGAAATTTCACCTGTACAGCATCCGGCACCCGAGCTTCCGGCGTCATCTCTGGCAGCGTTCCTCCTGGTGGACCTGGCTCTGCTGGGAGGGGTTGAGCTTATGGACCATGCTGCTTCCTCCTGGTACGGTAGTGCTCCTCCTCTGGTTGGGACCAGGAGGATGGGAGAAGACCCTCTTCACCGTCTCCCTCCTGGTTGCCGGACCGGTGTCTTTACGCTGGACCGATACGCAGCTCCTCCGCCTGATGCAGCGTCTGGGTACCGTTGCCGCCAAGCAGTGGATACTGCAGGGACTCCCTCTCCGCTATCTCCGCTTCCTCTCCACCACCCTTTTTCGTCGGGAGCCACGAGAGGCGGAGCA
>RFHZ01000371.1 GCA_003696125.1 Nitrospinota bacterium | reverse complement strand
GGGTGGCGGAGACGCGGACCGCCACTTTTCCCTTGCCCACGGCCCGCTCGAGCAGGCTCTCTACCCGCCGCTCCAGGCTCTGCTCGATCCGCTTCTGGTATTCCAGTTGGGCCTCGGTAAGAGAGAGGAAGTTTTCCCCTTCCTCCTTCTGGTTCAGGATCTGTCCGCTACTATCTACGATGATGACGTCGGCCGGTTGGAGTCCTTCTACGCTACTGGCCACGAGATGGGCAATCCCCCGGATCTGTTCTGGCCGCAGCCGGTGTCCGGGACGTAACTTGAGCACGACCGAGGCGGTCGGTTTCTCCTGCTCTTCCAGGAAGAGGGATTTTTCCGGGATCACCAGATGGACCCGGGCGGTCTCCACGGCGGCCAGTTGACTGATGGTCCGGGAGAGTTCCCCCTGTAAGGCCCGTCGATAGTTAATCTTCTGCACAAATTCGGTCATCCCGAAGTTGCGCTGATCAAAGAGCTCGAACCCCACCCCTCCTCCCTGGGGGAGGCCTTCGGCGGCCAGTTTCAGGCGAAGCTCATAGACACGGGACGCCGGAACGCTGATGGTTGTCCCCTCGTTGTGCAGGGTATAAGGGACTCCCATCTCCTTGAGCCTGGCCGTAATGGCGGCCGCATCCTCCAGGGTGAGCCGGGTATAGAGTACCTGCTGATCGCTACCACGCGACATCCAGAGCAGCGAGACCAGGGCGATGGCCAGCCCGACTCCGGCCAGACCCAGGAGGAGGAAGAGCCTGGTCGGAGGAAGGTTACGGAGCCGCTCTGGTAGTTTGTCGAGGAGTGCCTGTAGTCGTTCCCGCACGGCTGCCATCCCCTAAACCTGCATGCGCATGATCTCTTGATAGGCCTCAACCACCTTATTCCGCACCTGCGTGATGAAGCGCAGCGCGATATCCGCTTTTTCCAGGGCAAGCATGGTGGCGTGAACGCTCTCTGCCTGCCCCAACACAAAGTCTCGGGTGGCCTGCTCGGCTTCATGCTGTAAGCGATTGGTCTCGGTGAGGGCATCCTGCAGAAAAGAGAGAAAAGACCCTCCCTTCTGCTCCCCAGAGGGGGGAGAGGGGTGAGAAGGGGGGAGACCGTTTTGAATCTGGGTAATCTCCATGCCGTACTCCTACGCTTTACCGATCTGTAATGCCCGGGATACCATGTCTTTGAAGGCATTAATGGCCGTAACATTGGCCTCGTACGCGCGACTGGCCGACATCAGATCGACCATCTCCTGGATCAGGTTGATGTTGGGGAGGGTAACGTACCCCTGTGCATCCGCATCCGGATGATCAGGATCATAGACCACCCTCGTCCCCTGGGGATCGGTAATGATGTCGAGGACACGAACCTTGCTCAACCCTTGCTGTAGGCGATCACGCAGTAACGCCTCGAAAGAGGAGACCTCTGGTTGGGCGGCAAAGATGACTTCTCGTCGCTTGTAAGGTCCCCCTTCTGGGGTGCGGGTGGTCTCGGCATTGGCCAGGTTGGCGGCGATCACATTCATCCGTATGCGCTGCGCCTGCAAGGCGGAGAAGCTGATTTCTAAGCCGGCCATCATGTTCATCTTACCGTCCTCCTTCTGTTATGGTGCGTTTCAGTTGGTCGAATAGCCGGGTCAGGATTTCGGTAGAGACGTTATAGTTGAGCATGTTGGTGGTGAGCCTGGCCATCTCCTGATCGAGCGATACCGTGTTCAGATCGCGTCCGACATCATCGGAAGGGGAGGCCACCAGCTTTCCCTCGCCATCACGGGTTCCCTCTGCCGGGCTGGGAAGATGGCGGGGATGGGTACGGTGCAGGGGGTCTGGAGGGGTGGCCCCGGCAACCTTCTGCAAGACCTCTTCAAAACGGAGATCCTTGGCGATATAGCCGGGAGTCTCCGCATTGGCGATGTTGGAGGTCAACACGTGATGTCGACGCAACCGCAGGTCGAGGTTCTTGGCCAGGAGGGCGATGTTTCTGGAAAAGAGGGCTGGAAGCATCGGAGCGATCCTTCTCTTGCTGGTAACCTTTGTTTACCTCAGCGTAGCATCTGGTTTTGAAAACTCGCAAACAGCGGGGCAAACTGTTTTTGCCACCGCAGATCCTGTAACGTCTCCTGCGCCATACGCTGCCAGAAAGGCTGCTCTATGGCTGCCAACACCTGCTCTATCCCCTTTTCATCCTTCTGTCTCGCGTATATCTGCACCATCCGGAACCGCACCTGATCCCGGTAGGGACTCTGCGGGAACTTAGACAAGACCTGCTCATAGAGGGATAACGCCTCCTGATATCTCTGTTGGGTGAAAAAGGTGTCGGCAAGCAGCAGGAAGCACTCTTCGGCAGCAGGGGGAGCCTCGGTCTGGGACGGGATACGATCGACACATCGCTGCCAGGCCTGCTGGCTGGCCCGGCTTTTCCCTAAGGCCTGATATCCCTTCCCCAGCAGGATCAGGAGCCGGAGCTGATCTGATGGATCGTCAAGCCGGGGTTCTGCCTGGGTCAGATAGTGTACCGCCTCCTCGAATCGCTGTTCCTGAAAGGCGAGCTTCCCCAGCAGGAAGAGGACAGCGCCGAAGAGGGGAGAGCCGGAAAAATGTTCTGGAGGCAGGAGCAAGGCCTGGGCTTCGCTCCGGCGTCCTTCCTCTGCCAGGAGGGTCGCCTGCTTAAACCGGGCCTGCAGTTGGAGGTCGGGAGTGGTAGATTGCTCCAGGACCTGGTTCCAGATGTGCAGGGCTTCCTCGGACAGGCCGAGTCGGGCGTAGCTGTCCGCCACATAGGACAGAAGGAGGGGGAAATCTGGACTTTGCTGCAACGCGGTTTTTTCGCGGAAAAAGGTTTGTAGCACCTGAAGGGGCTTCCCCTGCTGGTAGAGGTCGGTGAGGAGGACTTCCCAGGTTTCGGCGATCTTTCTCTCTGCTTCGGCCCGGAGAGAAGGCTCTGTCGACCGTTCCAGGACCTGGCGGAATTTCTCTCGCGCCGCCTGTAATTTATGGCGTTTCAGCAGGACAACACCGGCTTTAAAGAGGGCCACGTCGGCCAGAGGACTCAAAGCGTATTTCTCGCTGATGCGGAGGAGAGTGGAGAGCGGATGGCGATAGGGCATATAGCGATCTCCGGAAGGAGAGGAGAGGAGGTCAGGAAACTCCACCCCGAGCTCGGCCATGCGAATCTGGCTGATCAATGCCCCTTCACTTCCCGGATACTGCTCTATGACCTCTGCGTACCGCTCAATCGCCTGCTGGTAGCGGTGCTGCTCGCGTAAGATGTCTGCCAGACGGGTAGCGATGAGATGATTGCCGGTATAGTGAGGGAAGCGCTGTAATATGGTCGTATAGGCCTGATAGGCTGTCTGGAAGTCTTGCTGGGCGAGAGCATCCTCTGCGTATTTCACCAGGGCAGCAGGGGAAAGACGGGTCTCCTGCTGGAGCAGGGAATAGAGGAGAGCTTCTGACCTGCCCTCTCCTGTTTTGATCGGAGGGGAAGCTTCCTCTGGCTCTGCTGCCGGGGGAGGAGGAGCAGGGGGCTGTTGGGCGGTAGAGGGGGAGACGGCTGGAGATGGCTCTGGAGGCGGGGGTGTTTCCTGCCGCTCAGGACGGGGTGAGAGGTCCAGCACGATGCGTGGAGGATTATCTAGGCGAAAATGCCGCCTGACCCTGATCGGCTGCCTCCCTCGAATCTCTCCTGTCACCCCCTCCCTGGTCAAAGCAAGATGAACATCTCTTACCAGGGGGTGGGAAAGCTGATAGCGCGTCTGAGGGGGGAGTGCTCGCAGGCGGGGAAACTCCACTCGGAGGATCGACCGGTCTTTTTTCTCCAGGATGCGGTACGGGGTGGGTTGCCGGAGATCAAAGACGATCCGGAAGAAATCCCCATGATCGCCAAACCGCACCCGTTGCAGCAGGGGTGTGCTCTCTCCGGGCTGGGGCATGAGCCACCAGAGAAGGGAGAGCACCAGAAATAGCTTCCCTTTTCTCCACCATCTTCGCATGTTTCTCCTCTCCCCTTGCTCGGCACCGTTTTTTCTCCATCCCTCTCCTGGGAGGAATCCTCTTCTCCCCTCTCCCAGGCCAGAGATTTCCTCAGGCACTTTAGGGGTAAGCAAAAAATATACCACTATCCCTGTGTCAGCCCTGCTGACGCGGGGAAGAGGGGTGAGAGGAAGGGAGGCGTGGGGAGGAAGAGGAGGGAATCGTCAAAAAAATGGCGAATCACCGGCGTGGGGGAAGAGGAGAAGGGAGAAGGATGGCGAAAGAGGGCTCCTTCCGGGAATTGTCAAGAATTTGACTCGTGTTGAGATTCAGACCTCGAGGCGGAGTTTTTTCACCTTCTCCACCAGGGTGGTCCGATTCATGTGCAGGAAGCGCGCCGCCTTGCTCTTGACCCCTCCGGCTTTTTCCAGAGCCTTGCGAAGCAGTTCTTTTTCCAGCATTTCCATGGTGGCTCCGAAGTCGATCCCCTCCTCTGGGATCTCGATATCTGGTAGCAAGGCCTCGCGTGAGGTTGAGGCGAGCTTTTCCGGCAGGTCGGCCGGGGTGATCATCCCGCTCCCTTTGAGGATCACGATCCGTTCAATGATGTTCTCCAGCTCGCGGACATTGCCTGGCCAGTGGTAGCGCTTGAGCATCTCCATGGCTTCCGGGGTGATCCCCTGGATGTGCCGCTTCTTCTCTTTATTGAATCGCTCGATGAAATGGTAGACGAGGAGGGGGATGTCTGACTTGCGCTCACGCAGGGGAGGGATGTTGATCGGAATGACGTTGAGGCGGTAGTAGAGGTCTTCGCGGAAAAGACCCTGATTGACCAGCTCTTCCAGGTTCTTGTTGGTGGCAGCGATGATCCGGACATCGACCCGGATGGTCCGTGTCCCTCCCACCCGTTCGAACTCTCGTTCCTGCAAGACCCGCAGGATTTTCACCTGGAGGGCGGGACTCATCTCTCCGATCTCATCGAGGAAGATCGTGCCCCCGTTGGCCAGTTCAAAACGTCCCATCCGGCTGGAGGTGGCTCCGGTGAAGGCGCCTTTTTCATAGCCAAATAGCTCGCTTTCCAGCAACTCGGCCGGGATGGCGCCGCAGTTGATCGGGATCAGGGGCTTGTCTTGCCGGTAGCTGTTGTAGTGGATGGCCCGGGC
>RFHZ01000370.1 GCA_003696125.1 Nitrospinota bacterium | reverse complement strand
GCTGGTCATCGCCGCCGACATCGCCCACCCGGTGCCGCGGCTCTGCTACCGCCAGGACGACCTGGAAGAGGTCTACCTCCTGCTGGCCGGGAGCGAAAAGCAGAAGGCGGAGATCCCGGCCCTGGCCCGGGGAGAGAAGATCTGCGCCTTTGCCCTCACCGAACCGGGTGCCGGATCAGATGCCGCCTCCATCCAGACCACGGCCACCAAGAAAGACGGGTACTACGAGCTCAACGGGCAGAAGATGTTCATCACCTGTGGGGCCATCGCCAGCATGGTCATCGTGCTCGCCTCCACCGATAAGTCCCAGGGACACCGGGGAATCAGTGCCTTCCTGGTGCACGAAGGGATGGAGGGGTTTCAACGGGGCAAAAAACTCGACCTGCTCGGGGTGCGAGGACTGGAGACCGCTCCCCTCTACTTCGAGCAGTGCCGGGTACCGGCAGAGAACCTGCTGGGCAAGGAAGGGGAAGGATTTAAACTGGCCATGCGCTCCCTGGACAGCGGCCGCATCGGCATCGCCTCCATCGCCCTCGGCGTGGCCCAGGGGGCCATGGAAGCGGCACTCGCCTACGCCAAGGAGCGGGTGCAGTTCGGGCAGCCGATCGCCAACTTCCAGGCCATCCAGTTCATGCTGGCCGATATGGCTACCGAGATCGAGGCGGCCCGCCTCCTCATTCACCGGGCAGCAGCCCTGCGCGATCAGGGGGTGCGGTTCAGTCGCGAAGCGGCCCAGGCCAAACTCTTCGCCTCGGATGTCTGCATGCGGCAGGTGACCAACGCCATGCAGATCCTGGGAGGGTATTCCTATACGAAGGATTTCCCCCTGGAGCGCTTCTTCCGGGATGCCAAGATCCACCAGATCTGGGAGGGGACCAACCAGATTCAACGGGTGGTCATCGCCCGCCATCTGTTACGCAGCTAAAGGGGAGAGACAGGATGTGGTCCAAAGAAGCCAGACTGGGAATCCTCTTGATCTTACCTACCGTGCTGCTCCTCTGCCTTTTGATCCTCTTCCCGATCCTGTACAACATCTGGCTCAGCTTCTACGCCAAGCACGCCTTTCTCCCGCTGCAGAGCTGGGTGGGATGGAAGAACTACCTCTCCATGCTCTCCGATGAGCAGTTCTGGACCAGCTTCAAGCTGAGCCTCATCTTTACCGTCTCCAGCACCGCTTTCCAGATCGTGCTCGGCGTGCTGGTGGCCCTGCTGCTGCACGAGCGCTTCTGGGGACGCACCTTTGCCCGTGGCGTGGTCCTCTTCCCCTACATGCTCCCCACCATCGTCTCCGTGGTCCTCTGGAAGTGGGTGCTGAACGACCAGTACGGGATCGTGAACTACCTGCTGCAGGCCTGGCACTTCATCAAACAGCCGATCGTCTGGATCGGCCCCTCCAACATGATGAAGTCGCTGGTCATGGTCAGCATCTGGACCTATTTCCCCTTTGTGGTGATCAACGTGCTGGCCCGCCTGCAGGTGATCCCCCTGGAGCTCTACGATGCGGCCAAGGTGGATGGGGCCTCGGCGGTGGGCCGCTTCTTCTACGTCACGCTCCCCCAGCTCAAGGAGGTCCTCTTCGTGGTGATCCTGCTGCGCGGCATCTGGATGTTTACCAAGTTCGACATCGTCTGGCTCTGGGCCGGTGACTTTGGCGGACTGGGGGAGAGCGTGCGGACTCTCCCCATCTATACCTATATGAAAACCTTTGGCCAGTACCAGGTCGGACTGGGTGCGGCCCTGGCCAATCTGATGTTCATGATGCTCATGATCGCCGTTACCATCTACTTTCGGGTCTTTCGGCGAGATGAGGAGGTAGAATGAAACGGAAGAAACCGACATCCGCTCTGCTTACCGCTTTGAGCTTCCCCCTGCCGGAACGGCTGGCCGAGCACCTGACTCCCCGCCGCATCCTGCTGCTGGGAATCGCCTTCTTTGTGGTACTGATCGCCGCTTTCCCTCTCCTCTGGATGATCTCCACCTCGCTCAAACCGGATCGGGAGGTGCTGGCCTGGCCCCCCTACTTTCTGCCCAAACACCCCACCCTGCAGAACTTCTGGCGTCTCTTTACCCAGACCAATTTCCTGATCTACTTCAAGAACAGCGTGATCTGCGCTTCCCTCTCCACCCTGCTCTCTATCGCCATCGGGACCATGGGGGGATACAGCCTGACCCGCTTTCGTTACTGGGGACGGGAGAAGATCGCCATGCTCTCCCTGCTCACCTACATGTTTCCACCTATCGTGCTCATCGTCCCCTTCTTCATCCTCTTCCGGGCCATCGGCCTGGTCAATGCGTACAGTGGGCTCATCCTGGCCTACGTTTCCTTTTCCCTCCCCTTCAGCGTCTGGCTGCTGCGCGCCTTTTTCCTCAGCATCCCGCTGGAGCTGGAGGAAGCGGCAATGGTCGATGGGGCCAACCGGCTGGAGGCGGTGGTCTATATCATCATGCCTCTCGCCCTCCCCGGCATCATTGCCACCTCGATCTTCACCTTTATCGTGGCCTGGAACGACTACCTCTTTGCCCGCATCCTGATGGGGCAGGAGGAGTTGAAAACGATCCCGGTCGGGGTGCAAGATTTCTTTAATATGGCGGTCATCGATTGGGGATTGATCATGGCTGCCGGTATGATGATCACCATCCCTGCCCTCATCTTCTTCATCTCCAGTCAAAAGTACCTGATCGAAGGATGGGGAGCAGGCGCCGTGAAAGGTTAACCAAGAAAGGAGGCGTACCATGCAACACCGCCACAACACCGGATGGACGCGACGCACCTTCTTAGCACGTGCCCAGACGCGACGTGAATTTCTCCACGGCTCGTTGAAAGCAGGCCTGGGCCTGGGGCTGGGTTATACCATCACTGTAGTCGATGGTAGACTGCAGGCGGGAGAACGGAAGAAGCAACTTGGGAAAAAGCCGATCACGCTGGATATCTGG
>RFHZ01000369.1 GCA_003696125.1 Nitrospinota bacterium | reverse complement strand
TGGCATTGCCACCCAGGCTATTCAGCTTGCCTCCGATGACCATGGTCGGATCTAACCCTCCTTTGGCTAGTACGGTCGCCACCAGGGAGGTGGTTGTTGTCTTCCCATGGCTGCCGGCCACGGCAACCCCATACTTCATCCGCATCAGTTCTGCCAGCATCTCTGCCCGGCGAATCACCGGGATCTTCTGCTGCCTGGCGGTAACCACCTCTATGTTGTCATTGGCCACTGCCGAGGAGATCACCACCACATCTGCGCCTGCCACATGCTCTGGCCGGTGGCCTAAGAAGACCCTGGCCCCCATCCGCTCTAATCGTTGGGTCAGATCGGAACGGACCAGGTCTGAACCGGTAACAAAATAACCCAGGTTGAGCAGCACCTCGGCGATACCACTCATCCCGATGCCTCCAATCCCCACGAAGTGCAGGTGCTGAACTTTTCGAAACATCGCTACCCCTTTTCCTCTCCACGCTACCCGTACCCTTACCGATACCCTGAGCGCCTCACTTCTGCAACCATGATGCAAAGCTCCACAAGACGGTCTGTTGCATCCGGGCTCCCCATACGTTTACTCTGTGCCGCCATCCTGGCCAGCTTTTCCCGGTGTTCTCCATAGAAACGGATCTTTTCTGCGAGGACATCTCCACATAGCTCGTTATCAAGAATAAGGTCTGCCGCCCCCATCTTTTGCCAGTTGCGGGCGTTGATCTCCTGATGATTATGGGTGGCATACGGATAGGGGATGAGCAGCGCCGCCTTCCCGCAGGCAGAGAGTTCTGCCAGCGTGGTGGCTCCAGCCCGGCAGATCACCAGATCGGCCGCGGCATAGGCTCCCCCCATGTCTCGGATAAAGGGGACAACGGTTGCCCGAAATCCTTCCCTGGCGTATGCCTCCTGTACCATCTGCCAGTCCGCCTTCCCGGTTTGATGCGTGATCACCAATGACTCCTTGCAGGGACGAAGAGCAGGAAGTGCCTCCAGCATCGCCATGTTCAGGCTATGGGCTCCCTGGCTCCCCCCAAAGATCAGGAGACGGAATCGGGTCTCTGCCGGCGAGCGCTCCTCTTTTTCCCTCATCCGCTGGATAATCTCCGGACGCACAGGGTTCCCGGTAAAGACGGTCTTCTGCGTCGGGAAATAGAGCGCAGAATCGGGAAAAGAGATGGCCACCCGGTTCGCTATAGCACCGAGGAGACGATTGGTCATCCCCGGAATAAGATTCTGCTCATGGATCAGACGGGGGATACGCAGGAGAAAGGCGGCGGTGATGACTGGACCGGATACGTACCCTCCTACCCCCAGGACCAGATCGGGTCGGAAACGGGAGAGGATAACCAGGGCTTGTCCCAGGGCCAGGGGGAGCCGACTCAAGGCCTGCACTTTCCCCCATCCCCGCTTGCCCACGATCCCCCGGATAGCGATCTGTACAAGGGGAAACCCCTCGCGGGGAAGCACCTCGACTTCGATCCCGGCCGCGGAACCGATAAAGAGCACCTCGGTCTGGGGGTCGCGCTGCTTAAAAGCCTGCGCAACCGCGAGCCCCGGGTAGAGGTGTCCTCCTGTCCCCCCACCACCGATAACCAGCCTCATGGTCTCCTCCTGAGCGATGAGGGGGGAGAGGACTGAGAGGAGATATTGAGTAAGATTCCTATCCCCACCATGTTCGTTACTAACGATGACCCTCCCAAACTTATCAGGGGAAGCGGTAATCCTTTGGTCGGAAGCAACCCGACTACCACCCCGCTGTTGATGATGACCTGCGACAGAAGGAGGAAGACGATGCCAAAAGCCAGTTGCATGCTGAAGGGGTCTTTCGCCCGTAAGGCAATAGCCATCCCCCGCCAGAGCACCAGCAGAAAGCCGACCAGCAGGCCTGCCGTGCCGATAAAGCCGAGTTCCTCCCCCAACACGGCAAGGATAAAATCGGTATGGGGAGCGGGGAGGAAGAAGAGCTTCTGCTTGCCTGCCCCCAGTCCTAATCCCCATATCCCTCCTCGACCAAGGGCAAACAGGGATTGAATGATCTGGAACCCGGCATCGGTAGGATCACTCCACGGATCTTGAAAGGCCAGAATCCTTCGCTGCCGATAATCGGCACTCGTGATCGCCTGGTAGAGCCAGGGGAGCAGGGCCAGGACCGAGACGGAGAGGAAGGTCCAGGGAACCCCTCCGACAAAGAGGAGGGTGAAGGCCACCATAACCAGAATCACCGCTGTCCCGAGATCAGGCTGTAAGAAGATCAAAAGGGCCAGCAGGCCGATGACGAGGAGATGGGGGAGATACCCACGGGTGAAGGAGGACAGGGCAGCCTGTCTTTTCGTTAATGAGTGCGCCAGATATATCACCAGAACGAGCTTGGCAAGTTCAGAAGGCTGGAAGGTGATTCCCCCCATACGCAGCCATCTCCGTGCCCCTTCGATCTCTTTTCCCCAGGGAGAGACAAGCACCAGGAGCAGGAGAAGGATGCTGAGGCCGAGGAGAGGATAGATGCATCGGCGGAGCTTCTGGTGGTCGAAATACATGGCGCCTCCCAATCCCACCAGCCCCAGCAAAGCCCACAGGAGCTGCCGCTTCAGGAAGAAGTAGGAATCACCGAAGCGTTCCAGGGCCAGCACGGCACTGGCGCTATACACCATGGTGATGCCGATAGCCACCAAAACAATAGTGAGGAGAAGGAGAACTAAATCGTATCTGGTTCGCCGCATTGTTCCCTCACCTAGCGTAGCTTTAAGGTACTCAAACTGAGGAGAGCGAGAATGATGGCAATGATCCAAAAACGCACGATGACCTTCGGTTCCTCCCAGCCTTTCTCTTCAAAGTGGTGATGCAGCGGGGCCATGCGGAAGATCCGCTTTCCTCCACTGATCTTAAAATAGGCGACCTGCAGGATCACCGAGACCACTTCGATCACAAATATTCCCCCGACCAGAAAGAGAAGGAGTTCATGCTTACTCAGTACCGCCACCGTTCCCAGGATCCCTCCCAGGCTGAGCGAGCCGACGTTACCCATGAAGATTTGCGCCGGGTAAGCGTTATACCAGAGAAACCCCAGACTCGCTCCCAGGACCGAACCGCAGAAGACGGTGACCTCTCCCGCCCCTCTGATATAGAAGATATTGAGATATTGGGCAAACTTGACATTCCCAGAGAGGTACACGATCACCGTATAGGCGAGCATGGCAATGATGATGGGACCGATAGCGAGTCCATCCAATCCGTCGGTGATATTGACCGCATTAGAGGTGGCGACGATGACCAGTACCACATACGGAACATAGGCTACCCCCAGGTCCGGCGTGAAATTCTTGAAGAAGGGGACGCTGAGCTTGGTTACCACGGCCGGATTATCCGGAAAGAGATAGAGAAAGAGCGCTGTCCCCAGGGCCACAACACTCTGGGCGAGGAGCTTCTCTTTGACCCCAAGTCCATCCCCTCGTCGGCCACTCAACTTGAGATAATCATCCAGAAAGCCGATCAACCCAAAGCCGAACGCGGTGTAGAGGAGGAGCCAGATATACCGATTGGTCAGGTCGGCCCAGAGGAGGGTCGGGAGGGTAAGAGCGGTAAGGATCAGGAGCCCTCCCATCGTGGGAGTACCGGCCTTGGCCTGATGGGCTTTGGGGCCTAATTCTCGGATGCGTTCTCCGACCTGGTACCGTTTCAGCAAGCGAATCATCCAGGGACCCAGGAACAGGCTGATAACCAGGGCGGTTAAGATCGCATACGCCGTCCGGAAAGTGAGGTAGCGAAAGACGTTAAAGGCAGAGAAGGTTGTATGTAACGGGTAGAGGAGATGATAGAACATCACAGGTCCCTTTGTCTGGCGAGCAAACGCTCGGTAATTTGCCACATCTGCATGCCACGTGATCCCTTGATGAGCACCGTGTCCCCCTGGCCTAGCCAGGCAACAAGCCTTTGCCAGGCCTCTTCCTGATCCGTGCAGACCGCGATCTGGGGGGAGGGCATGCCCGCCTCACGGGCCCCCTGGGCAATCCAGGCGGCCAGTGGCCCCACCGTGATCAGGTGATCAACGGTGGAGGAGGGCAACTCCTGTCCAATTTCCTGGTGCAACCGCTTTCCTGCCTCTCCCAGCTCAAGCATGTCTCCCACGACCAGGATATGCTTTCCCCGCTTGGGCAGGGTAGCCAGGGTGGCAATTGCTGCCCGCAAGGAGGCCGGATTGGCGTTATACGAGTCGTTCAAAACCTGCACCTCATCTGCCAGATGGAAGAGCTCGAGCCGCTTGGGAATGCCGGTATAGTGTTGCAGTCCCTCCCGAATCCGGGAGAGATCAAGGCCTAAAAGGGAGGCGACACTTGCAGCCGCCAAAGCGTTGTATACGTTATGGGTACCTAAGACCGGAAGCCGTATGGTGGCTTTCTCCCCGGCAAGGACAAGCTGAAAAGAGATTCCTCGACACCCCTGCACGCGTACCGCTTCACCCCGGATATCATTCTGCGGGGACAAGCCGAAGGTCACCACCCTCCCCCGCACCCGGGAGGCGAGAGATCTAACCGCCTCGTCATCTCCATTGAGCACAGCGGCTCCCTGTTCATCAAGGCTTTCCAAGAGCTTCCCCTTTTCGGCTCTGACCTGCTGTACCGAGCCGAGAAAGGCGAGATGCGTCGGATGGATATTGGTCAGAACCCCGATATCTGCTCCGGCTATTTGGGCCAGACGGGCCATCTCTCCCGGCATATTGGTCCCCAGTTCGACCACGGCAACACGGTGGTGAGGCTCGAGCTGGAGCAGGGTAAGGGGGAGTCCGATCAGGTTATTATGATTGGCAGGGCTTTTGAGTACCGGGTATGCCCGGGCCAAGACATGAGCCGTCATCTCTTTTGTACTCGTCTTTCCGTTACTCCCGGTGATCCCGACCACGGTTACCGGAAGACGGCGACGGTGATACCGGGCGAGTTCTCCCAGGGCCGCCAGGGTATCCTTTACCCGGATCTGGCAGTACCCCTGCTGCTGTAACTGCGGGGAGACGGAGGAGACCAGGACCCCACCCGCTCCCTTCTGGCAGGCCTCGTGGAGGAAGGCATGGCCATCAAAACGAGGTCCTTTCAGGGCACAGAAGAGCTCTCCGGCTTTCAGGGTTCGCGTATCGGTGTTGATACCGGTAAAAGGGGGCTGCTCCGGGTTCCCGCTTACGAGCTCCCCTCCGGTAGCCTCTATGATGTCGCGTACCGTCCAGTTCATTCCCCTTTTTCCCTCTCTTTAATCCGGCGCTGGAGCGCGTCTCGTGCCACGACACGGTCGTCAAAAGGGAGCACGGTTTCTCCGATGATCTGATAGGTTTCATGGCCCTTGCCCGCAATGACCACGATGTCTCCCGTTGTTGCCATCTGGATGGCCTGTTCTATTGCTTCTCTGCGCTGCGGCACTGTCAGGTACGGTTTGAGGGGTTTGACCTGTTTTATCCCTTCCTCGGCCGCCCGGATGATCGCCATCGGGTCCTCGCTGCGGGGATTATCTGAGGTGAGCAGAATGTAGTCGCTATACTCGGCCACCGCCTTACCCATCAGAGGACGTTTGCTGCGATCCCGGTCTCCTCCACAGCCGAACACGGTGATCAGGCGACGGGGGGTGAGACGACGGGCTACCGAAAGGACGCCGCGTAGCGCTTCCGGGGTATGAGCATAATCGACCACTACCAGGAAATCCTGTCCCGCCTCTACCCTCTCGAAGCGCCCTGGTACCGTGCGTACCGCTTCGATACCTGTCTTGATCGAAGCCAGATCGACATTCAATCCTATCCCCACCGCCGCAGCGGCCAGGATGTTGTGAAGATTAAACTCTCCCAACAGGGCCGACCGGAGGGGGAGGGTTCCATAAGGGGTGGAGAGGGAACACCGAATTCCCTGGGCATCGATATCCAGGTCATGGGCGGAAACGGTATGCTCTCTCCCCCTTCCATAGGTGAGAGGGGGGTGGGGGAGGAGCGAGATCAGCCGTCGGCCCCAGGGATCATCCCCATTGATGACAGCGATATCTACCGGATAGGAGAGAAAGAGGCTGGCTTTGGCCTGAAAGTATTCCTCTTCATCCCGGTGGAAATCGAGATGGTCCTGACTCAGATTGGTAAAGAGCCCTACCGCAAAGTGGCATCCCAGGACCCGTTTCCAGGCCAACGCATGGGAGGAGACCTCCATGATGCAGTACTCTACCCCCGCTTCCACCATCTGGTGAAGCAGGCGTTGAATGTCCGATGCTTCAGGAGTCGTACGTTCCGCAGGGGCCTCCCACCCATCGTAGCGATAGGTGATGGTCCCGATGACCCCTACCGAGGTTCCACTGGCGCGCAGAATCGATTCCAAAAGATAGGTCGTGGTTGTTTTCCCGTTGGTTCCGGTTACCCCGATCACCTTCATCTTCCGGGCAGGGTACTGGTAGAAAGCAGCAGCCAGGTGGGCCAGGGCAAGCCGGCTGTCCGGGACCAGGACCAGGGTGGGGGAAGGAGAGAACTGCTGGCGTACCTGCTCCAGGGCCTGTCGATTCTCTCCGACCACCGCCCTGCACCCACGTCGGATCGCCTCGGCGATAAAACGATGACCATCCTGCTTCAGGCCATGCCAGGCGACAAAGAGATCTCCCGGCTGCACAGCCCGTGAATCATACGCCAGGCCACGAACAGGCAGAGAGAGCGTCCCGTGCACCAGCTCATGCGTGCAGGAAGAGAGAAGGTTCTGTAAAGGCTGCTCCCTCATGGTAGATCACTCCCTGCTGGTAGCCATTCTGCCTGAAGCGGGGCATAGGCGAAGAAGGATGTCGCCTGCGAGGTATCTCCCCCTGCCGCCTCTTGTGAGCGAGGAGAAGAGGCTGGGTGAGCCCATACCACCGCTGTGTTCTGTGCGGGAACCTGGAGGTAGGGCATGATTTGACGGGCAATACGGCTGAACACCGGGGCAGCGACCGTTCCTCCCCAGACTCGCCCTTTCGGTTCATCCAGGGCAACCAGCAGGGTGATACGAGGATGGTCTGCTGGCAGAAAGCCGACAAAGGAGGCCACTACTTTTCCCCGGGCATAGGTTTTACTTTGAGGATCAATCTTTTGTGCCGTCCCCGTCTTCCCTGCCACGGTATACCCGTCCACGGCCGCGAGTTTTCCGGTACCCCGCTCGACAACCCCCTGCAGGATGGTCCGCAATTCCTGGCTGACAGCGGGGGAGATCACCTGACGGATAGGCTGGGGGGAGAAGGAACGCACAACCTGCCCCTCTCTTTGTATCCGTTGTACCACATACGGTTTGACCAGTTTTCCCCCATTCGCAATAGCGGAAAAGGCGGTGATCAGTTGAATAGGGGTGACTAAAATCTCCTGACCGATCGCGATGGCCCCGATAGAGACACGTGACCAGTGCCGGGGTTTCCGGATCAAGCCGGGGATTTCCCCCGGAAGATCTATGCCGGTCTTCTCCCCAAAGCCGAAGCGGCGGATATAGGTATAAAGGCGTTCCTTACCCAGGCGCTGGGCGATCTTGATGGCACCGATGTTGCTCGACTGCTCCAGGATTTGGGGAAAAGATAACCAGCCGAACGGCTTGTGATCCCGGATGATGACCCCTCCGACAGCAAAGGCCCCTTGTTCGGCGAAAAACTGCTCATCCGTCCTCACCACCCCTTCTTGCAAGGCGGCTGCTGCCACGATGACCTTGAAGGTAGAGCCCGGTTCAAATCCATCGGTTATGGCCCGGTTTCGCCAGCGGGAGGGGTGGTATTTACGGAACCGGTTCGGATTAAAGGTGGGATAGGTGGCCATGGCCAGAATTTCTCCGCTATGCGGGACCATGGCGATGGCCACACCGTAGCGGGCCTGGGTAGCCTTGACCTGGGCGGAGAGCTCTTTTTCCACCACATACTGAATATTCTCATCGATAGTCAATATCAAATCGAGCCCCTGGGGAGAAGAGGGGAGGGAGGAGGCTTCACCGGGGAGGGTTCGTCCCCGGGCATCCTTCTCCAGGATGATGCGGCGTGGTCTCCCATACATATACCTGTCGTACAGCAACTCCAGGCCTTCTAGACCCCGATTATCCATACCGACAAAGCCGAGGAGGGAGGCGGCCAGCTCCCGCTTCGGATAATAGCGCTTACTCTCCCGGAGGAGACCGATCCCTCTATCTGTGAGCCGTTTCACCGCTGCCGCCTCCTGGGGGGAAACCTTGCGTCGTATCCAGACAAACGGTTTGTTCGAGTACAGCTTTTGCCGGAGTTCACCCCTTCTTAATCGGAGTATCGAGGCCAGGGCTTGAGTCATGGCCGCTTTTTTCTCGATCTGGGGAGGCCGGGCATAAATCGAGTCGGTATCGATATTCATCGCCAGGATCTTCTGGTGGCGGTCATAGATGGTTCCCCTGGGGGGATGGACAACCAGCACCTTGCGGTACTGGCGTTCCGCCTGTGCCGTCAGGTCCCGGTGTTGCCAGATTTGAATGTATCCCAGGCGACCGATCAAGACCAGAAGACAGAGCAGTAGTCCCCAGGCGACTACCAGCATGCGCGTAACTATCTCATGGTGTGGAACGGCTTGCATCGGGTTCCCTCTGCCTCTTAATTACCACCAGCTGGTCATTCTGGGGGACAACAAGTCCCAGTTCCTGTGCGATACGGGCGATCCTCTGGGGTGAGCGAAGCGTTGCCACTTCGATTTGGAGGCGCCTGTTCTCCTGCTGCAGAGTCTTTGTCTGCTGTTGCAAGGCCTGAAATTGATAAGCCAGGCGCACCATCTGGACATGGGGCCACACATAGATGAGCATCCCCAGGCTGATCGGGAGGAGGGAGCAGAGCAGGGAAAAGGCATCAGAGAGTAAACGGCGTGCTTTTCTCTCCGGGGGAGAGGAGAGAGGGGAGTGCTGGCCGTGCTGTCGTTTTTCCTCTGTGCTCATGGCTTCTCCGATCATCCTCCCTGGCACGCTTTCAGGCCATGATACGTTCGGCAGCGCGCAGTTTGGCGCTCCGCGAACGAGGGTTTTGGGCGATCTCTTCCCGTGTGGGCACAACCGGTTTCTTGGTCAAGATACGAATCTTCCCTTGCCGGCCGCAGAGGCAGGAAGGGAGATGCGGGGGACACCGACACCGACCCGCTGCTGTGCGGAAGATCTGCTTGACGATACGATCCTCCAAGGAGTGGAAGGTGATCACGCAGATTCTCCCTCCCGGCTTCAGGCAGTCCAGGGCAGTTGTAAGGCCTTCTTGCAGGATCTGGAGTTCTGCATTCACCGCGATGCGCAGTGCTTGAAAGGTCTTGGTTGCTGGATGGATCCTCCTGGAGCGCCGGCCGGGGATGGCAGCGAGTATACAGGCGACCAGTTGATCTGTGCGGACAATAGGGGCATGGAGCCTTCTTTGGACAATAGCTTTGGCGATTTGTGGTGCCCAGCGCTCTTCGCCATACGTCTTCAGCAGGGAGCAGAGCTCTTCCTGGGAGAGGGTATTCACCAGCTCTGCCGCGGTGAGAGGGTCCTCCTGATTGAAGCGCATGTCCAGCGGTCCCGGCTGCTGGAAGCTGAACCCTCGTTCTGGTTGCTGCAGATGGAAGGAAGAGAGCCCTAAGTCCATGAGGATTCCGTCGAGCTTCTCCCAGCCCTGTGCCCGCAGGATATCGGCCAGGTGATGGAAGGAGTCGTGGCAGAAGATGACCCGTTCGCCAAACTCCGCCAGGTTTTGCTGCGCCCGTCGAAGCATTGCTGCATCCCGGTCGATACCCAGAACGCGGCCCGAGGGGGCAGAGGCCTGCAGCAGAGCCCGGGTATGCCCCCCCTCCCCCAGGGTGCAGTCTGCGTAGAGGCCGCCCGGATGCGGGGAAAGGAAGGCTATCACCTGTTCTACCAGCACCGGCAGGTGCCTCGTCTCTCCTTTAGGTCTGGAGGAAGCGATCGCTTGCAAGGTTTTGCCCTCGTTCCATGGTAAGTTCGGCAAGTTTATCCGCAATTTCTACCAGTTGCTCTCGTCCCGAACTGTTATAGGCGTCCCATCGCTCCTTGCTCCAGATTTCGATCTTGGTATTGACCCCGAGGATAACCACGTCTCCTCTGAGGTCGGCGTACTCACGCAAGGGGGCAGGGATCAGGATTCGCCCTTGGCTATCCAGGGTGCATTCGTGGGCCGTGGAGAAGAGCGCGCGCATCAGCATCCGCACGTCGCGCTTGAGTGAGGGGAGGCGTTGGAGTTGTTGGGTGAGGAGGAGCCATTCCTGTTTCGGATAGGCTTCGATACAGTGGTCGAGGGTGGTGAGGATCAGTTCAGGGCCATATTCGGTAGACAAGACCTCGCGGTATTTGGCCGGGATACTAATCCGTCCCTTGGCATCCATCTTGACCTGGTAGTTTCCCAGGAACATAAGAACCTCTCCCCACTTTCCACCACTTTTCCCCACTGTGCTCTCACTATACACACTCCCTGTGCTCTTGTCAAGAGAAAAGTCAGCTTTTCTGAAAAAAGTTGGCCTTCTCTCCCTCTTTTCTCTGGGAAATCCCCCCACTTCGTTCCCCAGGAGCAGAAACGACCCGGAGGGCCATCGTCACAGGGACATCGAGCAAAACGAGCCGGGAAAAATCAGGAAAAGGGAGCCTCCCCCTGCCACTCGAAGTGCACAGCTCGGAGAGGAAGAAGGACTAAAGCAGCGCATAAGCCGAGTTCTGTTCCGTAAGAGCGGGCACACTCTTACGGCGACGATCATTCCTCTAGGGTATGAGTTACCTCATACCTCAAGCGGCCAACCCGAAAGCATCGGGCGAGCAACCCTCAAGCGCTTTCCTATTTGGCCTTGCTCCGAATGGGGTTTGCCCTGCCACTTCCGTCACCGGAAGTGCGGTGAGCTCTTACCTCACCTTTTCACCCTTACCCCCTCCCGGAGAGCCCGGGAGCAGGCGGTCTCTTTTCTGTGGCACTTTCCGTCGGGTCACCCCGCCTGGACGTTATCCAGCATTCTGCTCTGTGGAGCTCGGACTTTCCTCTGGCATCCCCCCGGGATGCCAGCGATCGTCTGCGCTACTTTAGCCCTTCTTCTAACGCCCTGTTCGCTACGCGATCAGCTCGTTGATTCGCCGTACGGGGAACGTACCGTATTGTAACATACTCGAAGGCCTGCATCAATTGTTTTACCTGCCGATAGAGGGGTAAAAGGTGGGGAGATTTGACCTGATAGTGACCGTTCAGCTGCTTGGTGAGAAGCTGGGAATCGGAGAAGATCTCTAGAGAGCGGATACCTAATGCCTGGGCACGTTGCAGGGCCAGTAACAATCCCTGGTATTCGGCGACATTGTTCGTCGTCTCCCCCAGATACCTCCCCACTTCTTCGATCAGCGTGCCTTGCTGGTCATAGAAGACCACCCCTGCTGCCGCCCGACCCGGATTTCCCCGCGAAGCTCCATCAATGTAAACTTTGGCGTGGCGATTCGGCTTCTTCGCCTGTGGTGGGTTCACCCTGTGCCTCTTGCTCTTCTGGCCAGTAGAGGATACGCTGACAGTGGGAACAGGTAATCAGCCGCTCATACTTGCGCAGCTCGTGTGACAGCTGCGGGGGGAGACTCAAAAAACAGCCCTGGCAGATATCGTCCTTGAGGGGAACGACGGCCAGGCCATTCCGGTTGTGAGCGATGCGGGTATACTGGTCTACGAGGGTCGGGTCAAGCTCCTCCATCAAGGCTTGCCGCTGTTGCGCTTTCGTGGCCAAGAGGCGGTCGAGCTCTTCCCTCTCCCCCTCCTTTTCTCGCTCTACCGCCCGGTACTCCTCTTCCACCTGCTGGAGGCGGGCCGTGAGCGTGCGTACAACCTCTTCTTCCTTTTCCACCGCTTCCATGAGGGCCAGCACCTCATCTTCGAGGGAGTCGATACGGCGGTGAATGGTATCTATTTCTTCCAGTACCGCCGTATATTCACGATTCGTCTTCACCGCCAACAGCTTGCCCTTGGCTTTCTGCAGGGCGAGTTCTTCGACCTCGATCTGTGATTCTTTCCTCTTGCGCTCTTTCTTTAGATTGGTGACAGCCTGCTCCTGCTTCTGCAGGGCCTCCTGACACCGGATGACCTCCCCCCGTGCCTCTTGCAGGAACGGCGCAATGCGGGCCTTGAGCGCTTCCAGTTCTCGCATCTCGCGATCAAGCTTCTGTAAGGTAACCAACCGTTTTAATTGGTCCTCCAACCCTCATCTCCTCACACACCCGGAAAATGGTAAAGGTTTGATGGGCCCACCTGGACTCGAACCAGGGACCAACGGATTATGAGTCCGCTGCTCTACCGACTGAGCTATGGGCCCCTTCTCTTATATGATACGGCTTCTCTCAGGAGTTTTCAACAAAACTGCGGAGTTGCCTGCTGCGACTGGGATGACGGAGCTTGCGAAGCGCTTTGGCCTCGATTTGCCGGATACGCTCCCGTGTCACATCAAAATCCTGTCCCACCTCTTCCAGGGTATGTTCGCTATCCACCCCAATGCCGAACCGTTTTCGTAACACTTTTTCTTCCCGGGGAGTCAAGGTCTGGAGGACTTTGAGCGTCTGCTCCTTCAGGTTGAGTTTGATGGCAGCTTCTGCCGGGGATACGGCTTTTTTATCCTCGATAAAATCCCCTAGGTGGCTGTCTCGTTCCTCACCGATAGGGGTTTCTAAGGAGATCGGCTCTTTGGCGATCCGGAGGATCTTGCGTACCTTTTCCACCGGCAGGCCCATCCGGTCGGCGATCTCTTCGGGGGTAGGCTCTCGCCCCAGTTCCTGGACGAGGTAGCGTGAGGTGCGGACCAGCTTGTTGATCGTTTCGATCATATGCACAGGAATGCGGATGGTACGGGCCTGATCAGCGATGGCACGGGTGATGGCCTGGCGGATCCACCAGGTCGCATAGGTGCTGAACTTGTACCCTCGTCGATACTCAAACTTATCCACCGCTTTCATCAATCCGATATTCCCTTCCTGGATCAGGTCGAGAAACTGGAGCCCCCGGTTCATATATTTCTTGGCGATACTCACCACGAGGCGCAGGTTGGCTTCGGCCAGCTCCCGCTTGGCTTCTCGATCTTTTTCCTGGCCCTTGCGGACCTTCTGCAGCACCTCCCACACCTCGGCGTAACTCATGCCGCTTTCCTGTTCCAGACGGCGCATCTTCCGGCGGGCATTTTTCATCCGCTTTTCATATTCGAGCAGGATGGCCAGGGGAAGGGTGGGTGACTCCCCCGAGGGCTCTGATGATCCGGGCGAGGCCTGCCGCTTCTGCCGGATCAGTTCTCGTAACTCTTCGCAGCTCATGCCCGTCGCCTCTTGAATCCGTCTTATCTCTTGCTGGGCTGCGGTCATCTGATGCCAGAAGTTTTCCAGCTTTTGCACCATGCGTTCCACATGGATGGGCAGGAGGTTGAGCTGCTCCAGCAGGGTGGCGATACGTTCCCGTAGCTTCTGCTCCTCCTCTCTATCCCTCTCTGTACAGGAGGCGTCTCTGCGCCCTTGAGAGGAGAGATTTCTGCGGTACTCTACCCACCGGGCCTCTTCTGTCGCAAGCTGGTCGAGCAGGGTAAGGATCCGTTTCTTCTCCTTGTGTAATTTCTCCTTACTCTTCGGTTCCCCCTCTTCGCAAAAGGAGAAGTGGTGGAGGGGAAGCTTGCCGGTGCGGACTTTCTCCCCTAACTGCAGTACCTCTCTGGCGCTGAAAGGACACCGGACCACCGCCTGCATGATCTCTCGCTGTCCCTCTTCGATCCGCTTGGCGATGGCCACCTCTCCCTCTCGCGTCAAGAGCGGAATGGTCCCCATCTCTCGCAGATACATGCGAACAGGATCGTCCGTTTTCCCCAGAACAGAGTCCGTATCGGTGAGGGGAATGCTCTTCTCCTCTCCACCCTCCTCTTTCTCTTCGACCTTTACCAGGGTAACCTTTGAGCTTCGCTGTTCGGTATCGACCAGCTCGATATCCATCTCATCGAAAAGGACCATGAGATCATCGATCTGTTCGGGTGAGACAATATCCGGGGGCAGGATATCGTTGACTTCTTCATAGGTAAGGAATCCTTTCTCTTTACCCATGGATATCAACTGTTTTAACTCTGCACTCCTCCCTTTTTTGGCCATAGTTTCTCGCACCTCCATCCGAAAAAGACCTCTCTGAATCCCTGCCCACAAGGGTTAAAAGAAAGTCCAGGCGTCAGGCCTTATGTCATCCCCGCTTTTTCCCCCTTTTCTTTCCCTTTTCGTTCTCGTTGCAAGGCCATAAACCGTTGCAACAAGCGAGTAGACTCGGTAAAATCCCCTCGGCTTTCCGCCGCTTTCATCAGAGCTTTTAGCTTCTCTTGTTCTCGTTTGACTCGTCTATCACGCATCATAGAGAGACACCCTTCCAGCAACTGGTCCCGATGTTCAAGCGGCAATTGGCGCATCAACAACTGAGAAGCCCGTTCCCGCAACTGGGGACGAGGGAAGAGATCGATGATTTGGGCCGGTGTTGCCTCCACACCTTTTTCTGCAAGGGCAAAGAGCAGACAAGCCATCTCTCCCCACTCCCTATCCGTAAACTCTTCGGGAGAAACCTCCTTTTGCACACGGGGGATGAGGGTGGGGTCCTCTAGCATCAACTGGATAAGGTCCTTCTCCACGTTGGGAGTGACGGTGGAGGGGAGAGACGGTTTGGGCGAAGAAGGCAGAGTGGATGAGGGCTGTCCCCGCGATGCCCGTGCCCGGGTGTAGGCTCGTAACTCCTGGTGGAGGAGATGCTCTGAGACCCGGGTCTTTTCGGCCAGCAGGGAGAGGTATTCCATCTGTTCCATGGGACGAGCGACTTTGGCGATTAAGGGGAGCAGAGTATGAATATAGCGCAGCTTATCCTGAATGGAATTCCAGCGGTGTTCTCCATGCCGAATCAGATGTTCTATAAAGGGAAGAGCCTGGTCGAGCAGGTGGAGAAACGCTTCCTTCCCCTGGGTACGAATCAGCGTATCCGGATCTGTCCCGGCAGGGAGGACCAGGAGACGCACATTGATCCCTGCCTCCATCAACAGGGTGTTCCCCCGAAAGGCCGCGGCTTTTCCCGCCTGATCACCATCGAATACCAGTACGATCTCCCGGGTGTAGTTGCGGAGGAGGTGAGCTTGCCGTCTGGTCATGCTGGTTCCTAGCGTGGCGACCACATTTTCTATCCCCGCCTGCCAGAGGGTGAGAAGATCAAAATAGCCTTCCACCACCAGGACATAACCCAGGCGTCGGATCGCCTGCCGGGCGTGATACAGTCCGTACAGCATCTCCCCCTTCTTGTAGAGGGGGGTCTCCGGGGAGTTCAGGTATTTGGGGAGTTGGTCCGACTCCAGGGCCCTTCCCCCGAAGGCGATGGGACGCCCCTGCAGATCGAGGATAGGGAAGATGATCCGGTCACGAAAGAGATCGTAAAACCCCTTCCCTTGTGGACGGGGTTTGATCAATCCTCCTGTCTGCAACAGGGAGGGGGATCGGCCCTGCTCCTCTACGAAATACTTGACCAGGGTATCCCAGCGAGGAGGAGCATAACCGAGACGGAAGGTAGAAATGACCTGGGCAGTGATCCCTCGCTGTCGGAGATACTCCTGTCCCCGTCTTCCCAGCGTCGGGTGTTGGAGGAGATGCTGGTAGTATTCTGTCACCGAGGTATTGAGCTGATAGAAGATCTCTTTGCGCTGCTCTTCCTGGGAGGGGCGGTGGGAAGGACGGGGAAGGGGGATTCCTGCACGTTGAGCAAGCAGGGAGACGGCCTCTGGAAAGGAGAGATGTTCGTAGCGCATCAGGAAGTGAAAGACATTCCCACCGGCTCCGCAACCGAAACAGTGGAAGAGCTGTTTCCTGGGACTCACCACAAAGGACGGGGTCTGCTCTTGATGAAAAGGGCAGAGTCCCTTGAAGTTTTCTCCGCTAGGCTGCAAGGAGACGTAATCGGCGATCAGATCGACGATATCGACTCGACTCCGCACCTCATCGATAACTTGCTGCGGAAGATAGGCCATAGACACAACCAACAAACAGTTGGGAATTCCCCATGCACCATAAACGATCCTGTGGGCAGAGCGGTGTCCACAGGGTTAACGACTAATTGACGTCGAGTTCTACTGCTGTTGCTCCCCATCCCCCTTCTTGTGGTGAACAAGGAACGAATGCCTTGACCGCCGGATGGGAGCGGAGGTAATCCAATACGGCTTGGCGGAGACGTCCACTCCCTTTGCCGTGAATGATACGTACCCGGGGCAAGCCGGCCTGGAAGGCGTGATCCAGATAACGTTCCAGTCGAGGCAAAGCCTCTGCGACACGGTAGCCAAGGAGATTGACCTCTGTAGGAGGAGTACC